>JAQWHO010000423.1 GCA_029249355.1 Thalassotalea sp. | reverse complement strand
TCGACATTATTTAAGGTTGCTTCTGCTTTGTCAGTGCAAATATTATCCTTGTAGTATTGACTAATTGTCTTAACAAAGGCTTTTCTTTCTATCGGCTTTTTAAGGTGACTATCAAACCCTTGTGCCAAATAGTCTTCTACTTCATGCGACATTGCATTCGCCGTTAGAGCAATAATAGGCTGTGTCGCCCCCTTTTGCCTCATAATACTATGTGCTTCAATACCATCCATTTCAGGCATTTGAATATCAAGTAAAATGACTTCTGGTTGATGTTGAATAAACTGTTGGACGGCTTCTTTACCATTTTTAGCGGTATAAACTTCTAAGCCTAATGAGCGTAATAATCGACTAAATAATTGACGATTGTCTTGGTGATCTTCTGCCAATAAAATAGTGCCTGAAATTTTTTCGACCTGCTCTTTTACTTTATCTGTATCAATAGCGGTTTGAATTGTATGAAGTTTAGTATCAGTATATTCGTCAACAATATGAGAACACGGCAAAATGAAAGAAAATGTACTGCCCTGATTTAAAGTACTCGCTATTTCAATTTTTCCCTTCATTAATAGTGCTAATTGCTGTGATAAACAAAGCCCAAGCCCTGTTCCCCCAAAACGCCGGCTAATGCTACTATCTCCTTGAGTAAAACTTTCAAACAGGTTGTTAATTTGAGACGAACTTAAACCAATACCAGTATCTTCCACTGAAAAAATTAGCTGTTTTGACTTTATCGACACAACAATTTTAACATGTCCTTTTGAAGTGAATTTCACAGCATTCGAGCATAAATTAATTAGGATTTGCTTCAATCGAACGCTATCAATAGGGATAACAAAAGGAATGGGTAACGCATGAGATACCGTAAAAGTGAGCCCTTTACTCGTAGCTTGCTCACTAAACATACTCGATACTTCATGCAACACAGTATGTAAATCTTGAGAATGAATTTCTAATTCAAGCTTATTAGCTTCAACTTTACTTAAATCTAAAATATTATTAATTAATTCTAATAAATGTAAGCTATTACTATGGATAATATTGATATCTTTGAGCAATGTGCTGTCATCAATATCGTCATAAATTAATGCTTCAGCTTGGGCGATAATAGCTGTTAAAGGTGTCCGTATCTCATGGCTCATGTTCGCTAAAAACAAGCTTTTCACTTTATTTGCTGCTTTTAATTCATCCGCTAGTAATTCAAGATCTTGGGTTCGTTTTTTTACCTTAGATACTAATTCTAGTTTCGATGTTCGTTCGACATTTCTCCGATAAATAAAGAACGCCATCAACAACAATAATAATGTTGCGATAATAATAAAATTGCGTTTTTGCCCGGCTTTTGAAAGCTCTAATTGTTGTAGCTTTTCATTTTGTTTTAATTGGTTAACTTGCTGCTTTAACTGCTCAGACTCATAGTTTGCTAATAATAAGTTAAAGTTATCATTTTCTCTTTTGTTACGTGCAGTCACGTATAACTGATGATATTTCAACGCATTTTCAGGTTGCTTTAGCGTCGCATAAACCAATGAAAATAAAGAAAAATTAGATAGCAATTGCTTCTCATAATTAAGCTCTTTTGCAATTTTTTGCGAACGCATTAAATAGCTTAAAGCGTTTTCAGCTTCTTCTAAATAATAAAGCCCTTTCGCATAAGTATGAAAAGCACCCGATAATGCTGTCTTGTATTGATGTTTTTCTGCAATTGCAATTGATTTTTCAGCAAAGCTTAACACTCTATCATACTGATTTAATTCAAAATACACTTCTGCAATATTGTGATAAATGGAAGCAAGGTAAAATAAATCATTTTTTTCTAAATAATATTTTAACGACTTTTGCATATATTCTAAGGCGACTTCTGGTTTATTTGACTGTTTATAAGCAATCCCCAAATCGCTATAAGCATTGGCAACACCTTTAAAATCATTTATAACTATTCGCCTTTCTATAACATCTTGGTAAATTTCAATCGCGTTATCGTAGCGCTCTAGTTTTAAATACAAACCAGCAATATTAAAGCGAATGTCAATTTTATCTAACTCAGAGCCAAACTCTTGATAAATACTTTGTGCAAGTTGATAGCTGTTTATAGCTTGGGTATTCATTCCTAATGCTGCCTTTGCAAGACCTATATTATTTTGCAAATTAGCAATTAAAAGAGGCTTTCCAATGATTTTAAAAATAGCTAATGCATCAGAATAATGCTCAATAGACTGTTCGTATTCACCTTTCAGGTAATGATAAACACCAAGTCTTTTATAGGCTTGCGCTAAAACAAGTGGCGTACTTTTTTGTTCAGATAGAAGAATTATTCTATTAACGGTTTCAATCGCGTTAATAAAATTATTAGATTGACGATAAAGGTTTTCAATGGCTTCAAGTACTTCTAATCTTTCATTGTTATTTAAATCAAAAGAATTTAGCAAGTCTTTAAGTTGCGATAAAGCCAGCGCTTTATCTGACTCTTCTTGAATGATTGATATTTGTTGATTTATTATTGAGTCAGATGCTTTATCAATAGTTTGTTCGGCAAATGCACTACAAACTATGAATAAAAAATATAATGCCACTGATGATTTTTGGAAATAACCTAACATAAATGCGCGCAATCAACCTCGAATTTTTCCATAGATTTTTATAGTACGCGCTAATGATAATTTATACAAAAAACTTCAAAAGGTTAAATACTCTATTCTTTTTTATGCTGGGTGATTTTCTGCGGTATTGTATGTTGTAGGAGCGCTTTAATTTCCTGCAATTCAAGTTCTAACTTTTCTATTTGAGCGCGGCTTGCTGGTTCACCGCCTTCTCCAGTTTCACCATGCAATTCTGCACGATAGTTTTCATGTTCTTGTCCCATAACTTCTAAAATAGTACCTACCATCATATTTAAAAAGATAAAGGCAGTAAGAAAGATAAATGATAGATAAAATATCCAACTCATTGGATGCACTGCCATAGTTTCATACATAACATCAGTCCAGTCTTCAAAGGTGGCGACTCGAAACAGTGTAAGCATAGAGATAGAAACATCTCCCCACAGCACCTCATTTATATTTTCAAATAAAATACTGCCAATTGCTGCGTAAATATAAAAAATAACAAACATTAATAAGGCAATGTAACCCATTCTAGGAATAGCTTTAATTAATGCGTTTATCAACAAACGCAGCTCTGGCACCATAGAAACTAAACGTAACACACGAAATACTCGTAAAAGTCGAGCAAGTAATACACCTGATCCACCAGCAGGTATAAGGCTACCGATTACGATTATAGTATCAAAAATATTCCAGCCACTTTTGAAAAATTCACTTTTCTTAGGGGTAGCCATAAAACGAATGATTATCTCAATTAAGAAAAAAACTGTGATAGCTGAATCTAATATGGATAATAAATTAACGGCTGTATCAGGCAAATCATGTGTTTTAGCACCAATAAGTAAGGCCGAAACAATAATGACGGCAATTACCGCCCATTGAAATATAGGACTTGAATCAATCTTTTTTAGACGGTGCTGAAAGCGGAAAACCATAGAGGCCATTTTTTGTTCCTAGTTTCATTTAAAATTAGTTAGCTGAATCAAAAAAATAAGCGTTACTTTTTTGTTCAATGCCAAAGCAATAACAGGCTCATGTCCTGATAAAAAAACACACTATCACCACTTATGCCAGTTTTGATAATATCATCACCTAGCTTAGTGTAAGTTATGTGGGTACTCGTGATAAAGACTTCAAGAGAAAAATTCAACTGTCTGATAAATTTTACATTATCCAATTAACTTAAAAAGAAGAAATCGAACTGAAAATATAAAATAACTTCACTAACGAGAATGAACTCGGTAAGCTCGACGCAAATAAAAAATATAATGTACTAAATATATGACCAATGTTAGAGATTCTTTTCATTCCCGTATCGGTTTCGTCTTAGCTGCAGCAGGTTCAGCAATAGGTTTAGGTAATATCTGGGGATTCCCAACACAAGCGGCCAATAATGGTGGTGGCGCCTTTTTATTTGTTTATTTACTCGTTACTGTTTTACTGGCGTTACCTGCTCTTTATGCAGAAATATATATTGGTAACCAAGCTCAGAAAAACCCCGTATCAGCCCTTGGCGACGCGTGTAGCAAGTTTTCAGAAGGTGTAGGTAGAAAAGCGGGCATTATCGGCTTATGCGGCGCAATTATGATGCTAAGTTTTTACACCATTGTCGCAGGTTGGATGTTAGCACATACCTTATCAGCCATGACTGAACTCTTTGGCATGACTGACCTTTCTGTATGGTTAGCAACCTCAAGTACAGAAAGAAATATTCTTTTCACTCCTATTTTTATCTTCTTAGGTGCCGCTATTATTCACCAAGGTGTTAATGCGGGTATTGAGCGTTGGTCGGCTCGTTTAATGCCTATTTTATTGATTATGCTAATTGGTTTAATCGTTTATATATTACAACAACCAGGTGCAGAGAAAGGATTGGAAGTTTATTTAATTCCAGACTTTAGCCAAGTCACTGATCCAAAATTAATTATCTCTGCCATGGGGCAAGCATTCTTCTCTTTATCTATTGGTGTTGGCGGTATGATGGTTTACGGGTCATATATGCAAAAAGACAAAGATATGGGCAAATTAGTTTTATCCATTACCGCCCTTGATACTGGTATTGCCTTTTTAGCAGGCCTGTTAATTATTCCCGCTTTATTTGTTGCACAGCATGCTGGTTTACAAGTTTTTCAAGATAACCAATTAATAGGCGAAGGACAGCTTATTTTTCACATTCTCCCTGAACTATTTAACTCAATGGGTACGATTGGATTAGTCGTTTCAAGTGGTTTTTTCTTATTACTGTCAATTGCTGCTCTCACTTCAACCATTTCATCTACAGAAGTACCTGTTGCTTATATGGTTGAAGATAAAGGTTTTACTCGAAAGAAAGCGACTTGGTTAGTTTCATTGATTGTATTATGTAGTAGCGGTTTACTCATTGCATTTTTTGATGTGTTATTCGGCGCTTTTATTCGTATGTTAACTACAATATTGCAGCCGCTCAGCTGTTTATTCTATTTTATAGTGGTTGGCTGGTTATGGAAACGTGGTAATAAATTACGTGATACATCATTGCAACAAGGCAGAAAGTGGTTGCCTATTTGGGGGAACTATTTACGTTTTGTTTGCCCGGTATTATTAACCGTAGTGTTTGTTAATGTTGCCATTTTAAATTAATTAATTTTTAACTCTATTAAGATTAAAAAAGCTCACTTCAGGTTAAACTGGTGTGAGCTTTTTTCATTATTGAACTTACGTTCTAAAGAATCAATTCCAATTACAATAACCATCACAGCAGCGAGTGAATTATGTTATTGACACACTTGATTTCGACCTTTCTTCTTAGCTTTATAAAGCGCTTGATCGGCTTGTTTTAATGTTTGTTCAAACGTACTTTTAGGCTCGCGAGTTGCGACACCAATTGAAATAGTAACACTAACTGTTTTTAATGTATCAGACTGGCTACCATGTCGAGATTTTTTTGTTTTTCGAATTGGGTGGCGAATAACAATACTGTAATCAGCAACTGATTGGCGTAATTTTTCAAGTTCATCAAGCGCTTCGTCAGCAGTTTTTCTTGGAAATATTGCCGTAAACTCTTCACCGCCATAACGGAAAACACGACCACCCGACTTAATTTCGGCTAATTTCGCCGCAACCAGCTTTAAAACTTGATCGCCAATATCGTGACCGTAGTTATCATTGAATTTTTTAAAGTGATCAATATCAAGCATAGCAACACAGTATTTTCGCCCTAAAGAAAGCGCATATTGATTCAGCGCTCTCCTCGAAGGTAAGTGCGTTAATTCATCTCGATAGGCTAAATAATAGGAATCAATAACAACCACAATAATATAATGCGCCACTAGTAAGCTGAACATAATGCTCACCGGTAACGAAATCTGATCATTAAAGTAAAGGTTGCCGACTATTAACGTGGTTAATAATGATGAAACCAATAAATTAGGCTGTCGTAAGCTTTTGAATAGCACCAGAATCGCGACAATAAACAGCGGTAAATTGATGATAAACAGTTCAATATCGACATAAGTTAATTGTTTTTCAAGTGCATAACTTTGTAGCCACACCATAGCCATTAACCACAGTTTTGCTAAAGCGACACAGATAACAATGCCAAAAACACGCACTACCCCATGAACAGAAATAATAGCTCGGTCTTTAATAAGGGTTAAGTAAGCTAATATAAATAGCGTTGCTAGATACAACCACTGTGGATTTTTATCTAAAAAAGCTTGCCCATCAATAACATCCTTACTGACCAAGTAATAGCAAAAGCAAAGTGATATCAATAACGTAAATCGGCTACGAGTAAATTGCGCAGAAAAAATAATACCTACAACAAAAACGCCCATTAACACCTGTTCAATAAAGCCAATTTTCTCAAGCCAATATTCTTGCAAAGCAAGTGTCGCAACAATAACAAGACTAACCGCTAAACCACTCCATAAGGTGGTTTTTAAACCTTCTAACTTTTGAATCAACTTATAACCTCAAATTTAATATTGTTTTTCAATAGCTAGAATAAGTGCGTCTTTATTTACCTACTTAATTTTCTTACTATCGAATATTTTGAATAACCTTTATAATATTATGGATATCAATTTAAGAGCCTTAACATGTTTTTATCCAATATAATAAATATGGGCTGCGAAAACTTACCCTTTTCACAAGCCAATAAAATAAAAACAACAAATATTGTGGCACTAATTACCGTAATAATATCAGCGCTTTATACTTTAAATTATATCTTAGTTTTAAAACACCCTGTTGTAGCATTGATCAATGGTTTATTCACATTATGTTATTTAATACCTTTATACCTTAATACTAAATATTTATCTAAACTTGCAAAAATATGGTTTTTTATTACCTTAATGCTGCATTTACTGGTTTGTACAAACCTATATGTCACCAATGAATCTGGTTTTCATTTATATTATTTCTTAGTGCCAACCGGCGCTTTTCTTCTTTTAGATACCGAAGATAAAAAAGAGAAACTTATCCTAAGTATTTTAGCGATAATATTGCTACTTTATTGTGAGAATACTGAAAACACCTCTCCGCTGATCACATTATCACCTTTAACTAATCATTTTATTTATCAGTCAGTTATACTTTTTATTATGTTAGAAGTAATTATTGTGCTCACCATTTTCATTAATCAAATAGAAAGTAACGAGAAACAACTTCGCTTACAAGCAACAACCGATGCACTAACAGGCATTGCCAATAGAAGATATTTTTTTGAACAAATAAACCGACTTATTTTTCAAGAAAAAGAATACCCAAGGCCATTCTCAATTTTACTTATAGATTTTGATCACTTTAAACAAATTAATGACCAATATGGACATTTTTCCGGGGATATTTGTTTAACTGAAGTTTGCAACTTAACGTCTTCTTTATTAAGAGAACAAGATATATTCGCTCGTTTAGGTGGCGAAGAGTTTGTTATTGCTCTTCCTGAAACCACACTTCAAGAAGCTAACCAAATAGCTGAACGTATAAGAATAAAAATTTCTGAGCATAATATTGTACTCACTGAAAAGCCTAACTTTAAATGTACCGTCTGTATAGGTATTGCCAGTAATGCCAATCCTCGCGATGATTTAGACAAAATATTATTACATGCTGATAAAGCTTTATATCAAGCAAAAGAGCATGGTAGAAACCGTACCTTAGTGTATAAACCAGCGGCAAAAATATCATAAAATAAAACTGAAATAAGCAAATAATCTAAATAGAAATTTAACGAAAATTAAGCTTCAACTCTTTTACTTTCTTTAGTAATACGTTTATAGCTTTCTTCTTGCTTTTCGTCATTCTTATCTTCATGACTTAATTCAACATTCTCTATTTTTTCAAAACGTGTCGAAATTTTATCGGCCGAAGTATGAATTTGTTTCACGTCCATTGCCGCCTGATCAATATGTTTAGCTAAATTGGCAAAGCGAGATTTAAAGCGAGAAAAATCTTGTGATAAATAAGTTAAATGATTTTGAATTACATGCACTTGCTTACGTGTTGCTTCATCTTTTAACACTGAGCGTGAAGTTGTCAATATCGCCATTAATGTTGTTGGTGATGCTAACCACACACGCTTAGTATTCGCGTAATCAACGAGATCACTTTGATGAGCATGAATCTCAGCAAATATCGCTTCTGCTGGAATAAACATAATGGCGCCTTCAGAAGTTTCTTTTTCAATTAAGTATTTATCACTAATGTCATTAATGTGCTTCTTAATATCAAGCTTAAACTGTCGCTCTGCGGCTTTTCTATCGTGCTCGCCTAACGCTGTATCCATCATTTTTTTATAACTCTCTAACGGAAATTTTGCATCAATCACCACGTTACCGGTTGGCTCAGGTAAAAACAAAATGCAATCAGCAATTTTTCCATTAGATAAAGTATGCTGTAAAGAAAAGTGCTGCTCAGGCAGTACATTACGGATCAAACTGTTCAGTTGCACTTCACCAAATGCCCCACGAGAGCGTTTATCATTTAATACTTCTTGTAAGCTGACAACATTGGTTGATAACTCGGTGATTTTCTTCTGAGCATCATCAATTAACGCTAAACGTTTTAAAATATCATTAAAGGTTTTAGTAGTTTTTTCAAAGCCTTCAGCAAGTCGTTTCTCAACTTGTCCACTGATCTCTTTTAATCGATTATCCGTAGAATAAGTTAATTCCTTAATTTTATCCGCCATTGCTTCACTTGATAACTTAAGTGATTTTGCCTGTTCATCACGAGCTGCAAGCGCTGCTTTATTTAAATGTTCAACCAGTTGATCCACCGCTTGACGCTGATTTTGATTAAATAAATGCTGATGCTGATGAAGTGTTGTTTGCAGTTTGCTGTTAAATTCCGTTAATGCAGAAAACTGTTTTTCAGATTGTTCACTAAATTGCGTAAGAAATTTAATTTTAAAATCTGAAAATTGTTGTTCTATATAATGCTTAAATTCAAACTGGTGATTAATAATTTGTTGCTGCTGTTTTTCAGACACGTTTGAGGTTAATTCGAAATGATTAAGTAATTGTTTAATATCTGACTGTTGATTAATAAGATTTTTCGAAAGTGACGATATTTTCAATAACATGAAAAAAAAGAAAAGTATAAAGAGCAACGCAGTTGAAATAAGTATTTCGTTTTGAAATGAATCAAAGATTATTAAGAGTTTTTCAACCACTGTGCCACCAACCAACTACTGTGTTTATTAACAGTCATTAAAACACAATTAAATGCGAAGGTTAACTCTTTTTATTTAAGATAAAACGGATCATGCTTCATCTTCGTAGTTTACATTATCAACTCTATCTCCCACTTTATTTAATATATTTACCTCGCCATCACAAACAGCAATGATAGACTTTCCTTTCTTAAACTCGGCAGAGATAACAACTCGACCGTTATCATTTTGCGGAAAACACGCTGCTTCATGCATAAGTTCTAGAGAAAGATCACTGTAATAAATTATCGTGACTTTTCTTATCATCGTTTCCACTTTATATCCTTTTGATTATTATTTTAAGACCAAGTACATTTCAAATTAATCTTGCTCTAGTAACACATGTAAGTGTAGTTAAAAATCATCAAGAGTCTAACGAGAACAATATTATTTTTGATAAAAAAAGCGCTCAATTGAGCGCTTTAGTTATTTAGCTTTATTATATTTTATCTTTGTTTTACCTAAGATAATAATATAGATTATTTAGATAGTTTTTTATCTAAGTCTTCAATTTTAGCCTGCCAAATCGCAGGACCAGTAACATGAGCAGATTCACCTGTACTATCAACGGCAACCGTTACTGGCATGTCTTCTACTTCAAATTCGTAAATAGCTTCCATACCCATGTCTTCAAAAGCAACCACTTTAGCTTTCTTAATTGCTTTAGAAACAAGGTAAGCCGCGCCGCCAACAGCCATTAAATAAACTGATTTATGGTTTTT
>JAQWHO010000422.1 GCA_029249355.1 Thalassotalea sp. | reverse complement strand
CTGGGAAATGTGGATGATGGCACAAGGTGGCATGACGCCGCTACAAGCATTAAGAACAGGCACGATTAACCCTGCAAAAACCTTAGGCTTAGACAGTCAAATTGGTTCACTTAAAGTGGGTAAATTGGCTGACATGATTGTCGTTGATGGTGACATCACTCAAGATATTCGTTTGTCTGACCGTGTCGTTTATACCATGGTAAATGGACGTTTATATAATAGTGAAACGATGAATGAAGAAGGCAACTATGACAACAAGCGAGAAAAGTTTTATTTTGAATAATAAGCGGTTAATCGTTATTGAGGTTACCGCGTAAATAACAAACTCGTATTTTTAACCATTACTAAGGTTTGAAAATACGAGTTTTTTTATGATCAATTATCTAAGTTAGTAGAAGCAGTTGGAACGACAAAATTGTTAGATAAAACTTTTGGTGTGATAAAAAGCTATAGATAAAAGTTCGAAAACTGAATTTTAGGCAAAAAAAAGCATTTACTTGAATTCAAGTAAATGCATTATAAAAACATGAAACACTAAGGGAGTTAATACTTCTGTTTAGTAAGAGCGGTGTTTTCTGAATTAGTTCAAATTAATTTTAAATAAATATAATTGTATTTTGTGAATCACTCACAATTAAAATATTAGCTGGGTGATTTGAGAAGATTTATTGGAGAGTTGAAAATAAAAAAGCCTTACAAAAGTAAGGCTTGAAATGCTCGCTGTATGGGCTAGTTTTACTAGCTTCTTCTTAGTTTTATCTTTTTATTATTATTCTTTTCCGTTAGCGCGGGACAATTTATAGCAAACGGATTTTACCCTTGCAACAACTTTATTAGAGCATTTATTCCACGACTTTATTCGTATATTTGGTTAAAAAACAAACGTTATATAAATGTTAAAACTAAGCTCATGATTGGTAACGAAGTTATTTGTTAATTAATTGTAAGGTTTGTCGATATTTTAGATGTTTTGATTTAGAACATAGATCAAAAAAATTCTCGGTGGTAGAATGCGCGCACTTGATTTAATGGAAACCGTTCATGACTGAATTAAAAAACGACACTTATTTACGCGCGCTATTGCGTCAACCTGTAGATTACACTCCAGTATGGATGATGAGACAAGCAGGACGTTATTTACCTGAATATAAAGAAGTACGCAAAGATGCTGGCGATTTTATGGCATTGTGCCGTAATACCGAGCTAGCAACTGAAGTTACTATTCAGCCGTTACGTCGTTTTCCATTAGATGCTGCTATTTTGTTCAGCGATATATTAACGATTCCTGATGCGATGGGCTTAGGTTTATATTTTGAAACGGGTGAAGGACCTAAATTTGAACGTCCTATTACCTGTAAAGCCGATGTTGATAAAATTGGCCATCCTGATCCTGAAGGCGAATTGCAATATGTGATGAATGCGGTTCGTTCAATTCGTAAAGAGCTAAAAGGCCAAGTGCCATTAATTGGCTTTTCTGGCAGTCCATGGACGCTTGCAACTTATATGATTGAAGGTGGTAGTTCAAAAGCGTTCACTAAAATCAAAAAAATGATGTTCGCAGAGCCACAAACCTTACATTTATTATTAGATAAATTAGCAGATTCAGTGATTTCTTACCTTAATGCACAAATAGCTGCAGGCGCGCAGTCTGTTATGGTATTTGATACATGGGGTGGCGTGTTATCACCTCGCGATTATAAAGACTTTTCATTACAGTATATGGCGAAAATTGTTGATGGCTTAACGCGTGAAAATGATGGTCGTAAAGTACCGGTAACGTTATTTACTAAAAATGGTGGTATGTGGTTAGAAAGTATCGCTGCCACAGGTTGTGACGGTGTTGGTTTAGATTGGACGATTGATATTGAAAATGCTAAAGCACGTATTGGCGATAAAGTTGCTTTACAAGGCAATATGGACCCATCAATGTTATATGCGCCGAAAGAGCGTATTGAAGAAGAAGTTGGCACTATTCTTAAAGGGTTTGGTGAAGGCGGCACAGGACATGTATTTAACTTAGGCCATGGTATTCATCCTGACGTTAATCCTGAGCATGCAGGGCACTTTATCAAAGCAGTACACGATCAAAGTAAGCAATATCATAAGTAAATACTTTTAAGTTACTTAGAAAGGAGCTATCAGCTCCTTTTTTTATGTTCGAAAAGTAAATATTATGTAGACTAGGGCGTGTTTTAAAGTGTGTGAGCGTTTAGCCATTTTACGTTAAAAGGAAATGATGAGAATGAAATCAAGAATAAGCGGAGTGTTTTTACTATTAATGGTTGTTGGCTGTGATCAAACAACTGAAAAAAAATCGACAACAGCGGTTGATGAAAATCAAATTCAAGAAGTGGTTATTGAAACGGTTAAAGTCGATCAAAAGGATAATGTTATTCAAAAGGTAAAATCTGAGCCGATCAAATGGCAACAAGCTAAGGTAAAGTATTTAAATTTTGAGGGC
Organism: Thalassotalea sp.; assembly: GCA_029249355.1. GTDB lineage: Bacteria > Pseudomonadota > Gammaproteobacteria > Enterobacterales > Alteromonadaceae > Thalassotalea_H. The sequence continues at coordinate 4,429 of JAQWHO010000422.1, read as the reverse complement.
GGCTTTTACGGTTTGGTAACACACAATGGCGAAAAATATTTACCTATTAAATTAGATAAAGCATTTAAACAAGACGGAGCGATAGTCAATATTCAAGGTGAAGTTATCGAAAATATGATGACGACCCAGCAATGGGGGAAGCCTTATAAAATTGTTAATATTCAGCTAATAAAAGCAGGCCGAGTTAAAGTGCCAGTTAAAGATTTATAAGAGAAATTTATTGGCAACTCAACGGCTGTTTTAGTAACGTTAATTGTGTATTATCGCCGTTAAAATGTACCTGATATAACATTTGATATTCTTCCTCTGTAATATCTTCTACAGGCGTATTCGCAAGGAATGCGGTTAATTGTGGTGTAGTGTTACTATGACCAACAATAACCACATTTTGCTTTTCTTGTTTGATTTGCGTAGCAAACGATTTTAAATCTCTTGGTGAGTACGGTTGTACTTTAAGATTAAATTTATTGGCTAACGGCGTAGCAGTTTGCTCTGTACGAGTAAACTCTGTACTGTAGATTGCTTTAATATCAGCTTGTTCAAGCATTAACGAAAGTTGTTCTGCTCGTTTGATCCCACAAGAAGTTAATGGCGGATTTTTTTGCTCTAATACCTTTTCCGCATGCCTAACGAGGTATACGGTAAATTTATGCTCGCCATTATATTCATTCGCCAATGCAGTATAGCTTGGCAATAGAAAACTCACTAAACCTAACTGTAAAAAAGTAATAAATTTCATGAGTTTTCCTTAGTTTTAATCATCTAAATCATTGTTGCTTTGGCTAAAATAAACGCTTAAAACAAACGGTTTAAACCATTCAATGCTGCAACCCTAAAAGCTTCTGCCATGGTAGGGTAGTTAAACGTGGTATTAACAAAATATTCTATCGTGTTACCACCATCTTTTTGCTGCATAATAGCTTGGCCAATGTGAATAATTTCTGCCGCATTTTCACCAAAACAATGAATGCCTAAAATTTCTTTTGTTTCACGATGAAAAAGAATCTTTAATGAGCCAACTAAACTATTCGCTATTTGAGCACGTGCAAGATGTTTAAACTGAGCTCTACCCACTTCGTACGGTATTTTAGCTTCTGTTAATTCTTGCTCTGTTTTACCTACTGAACTAATTTCAGGAATGGTGTAAATTCCAGTTGGAATGTCGGCAATTAATTTCGCGGTGCTTTGTTGATCTATCATCGCATCAGCAGCTAATCGACCTTGGTCATAAGCAGCACTCGCTAGACTTGGGTAACCAATAACATCACCAACAGCATAAATGTTTTCAACTTCAGTTTGATATTGATCATTAACTTTCAGTTGCCCTCGCCCATCGGCTTTTAAACCAGCATTTTCTAATTTTAAATCAGCAGTATTACCTGTACGGCCATTGGCAAATAACATACAGTCGGCACGCATTTTTTTACCTGACTCTAAATGAACAACAACGGCTTCTTCGGTCTCTTCTACACGCTTAATTTGTTCACCATGTCGAATAACAACGCCATTGTTCCATAGGTGATAGCTTAAAGAATCAGACATTTCATCGTCAAGGAAAGACAGTAAACGATCACGTGTATTGATTAAATCGACTTTAACGCCAAGGCCTCTAAAAATTGACGCATATTCACTACCAATTACACCAGCGCCATAAATAATAATCGAGCGTGGGTCATGAGTTAGCGATAAAATTGTGTCTGAGTCATATACTCTAGAGTGTTTAAAATTAATGTCATCAGGGCGATAAGGGTGTGAACCTGTGGCAATAACAATTTGCGACGCAGTGATTTGTTCAACAGAGCCATCATTTTTTAAAATTTGTAGGGTGTTTTTGTCAACAAATGAGGCTTCTCCAACAATATGCTGTACTCTATTTCTATCGTAAAAACCGCTTCGTAACTGTACTTGTTTTCTGATCACTGCAGCAGCGTGCTGTAAAATATCAGGAAACGTTAAATGCTTGGCTTTTTCATGCTGGCGAAAGAGTGGATTTGAATTGTATTCAATTAATCGACTAACACTTTGACGTAATGCTTTTGATGGAATAGTGCCCCAATGCGTACAACCACCGCCAACATCTTTGTAACGTTCAACAATAGCGACTTTTTTATCGCGCTTTGAAAGCTCCATTGAAGTACCTTCGCCGCCAGGGCCTGTACCTATAATGATCGCGTCAAAATCGAAAGATTGTTTTTTACTTTTTTTGGTTGTTGAAGATGTTTGCTTAGTCAAGACTGTAACCCCAGTTCCTACGGATATAAAAATTTTAGCAGGAATTGGGGGGGAGGTAACTAATAAATTGTTTTTTAAGCGAGTTTTTCAATAAAAAATTGCCAACTTTGTTGCTGATCAATTAATCGTTGTTTTAATTCTTTATATTGAGCGACAAGTTCTGATTGTTCAACGTCAGCAATCAGTTTGTCACGTCTATTGGCAATCAAGGTTTTTTTAATGTCGTAGAAGGCATTTAACTTGATAATTAACGCATCGTATTCATGCTGTAAACGTTCAAGTAATTGTTCTGCATCGGGATGATCGCTAAGCTTTTGTTGATTACGTTTAAGCACCATGGATAAACGTGCTTTTTCTATTTTATCTTCAGGGCTTTTACGTAACTTGTACGTCAGGCCTAAATAATTACACCCTTTAATTAACCATTTTGTCGGGTCAAATTGCCACCAACGAATACCATTGCGATAGTCATTTTCAAAAATATGATGAAAGTTGTGATAACCCTCGCCAAAGGTTAAAAATGCTAAAAAGCCGTTATCGCGTGCAGTATTTTTTTCGGTATAGGTTTGTTTACCCCATATATGAGCAAGCGAATTAATAAAGAAAGTGGTGTGATGACTTAATACTAATCGTAAAAAACCAACCAATAACAAGCTGCTGATCACATCGCCATGCCATAAGCCAAAGAGAAGCGGAATGCCAAAATTGAGTGAAATAGTTAACAGCAAATAATGTTTGTGTTGCCACATGACAATGGGATCTTTTTGCAAATCACGTACATTTTCATAATTTGTATAACGATGTGCTTGATACTCCCTTAACATCCAGCCGATATGAGAATACCAAAAGCCCATTTTGGCTGAATAAGGGTCAACATCATTATTATCAACATGTTTATGATGAACACGGTGATCAGAAGACCAATGCAATATACTATTTTGCAAAGCGAAAGCACCGCCTAATGCGTAAATAATACGAAGAGACCAATGTGCTTGGTAAGTTTTATGAGACCATAATCGATGATAACCAGCGGTGATTGACATACCACAATAGATAAAACAAAGAATTGCCATAGCAATTTCTGCTCCATCAAAGCCGTGGGTTATTGCTCGATAGGGTACGGCAATGGCCGCGAATAAAAAGGTGATGACAAAAACGCTGACATTCAACCATATAAGTTTAGGCTTTTTCATTAAGTTTCCGAGTCATTTATACGTAAAAGTTTTCAGTGTACACGTGTACGCTATTCTAGTTGTCATACCAGATGAGTCAAGTACTAATTTTAAGTACTATTTAAAGTAATAGTTGAGTATTAACTAATACTTTAATATATGAGTGATAATTATATTCAGGCGTGTTTGTTTTTAATTACTAGTATTACACTTTAATTTCAGTATCATATTGGTGGATAAAATAAGAGTTAGGCAGTTAAATGAGCGGTATTCGAGCACAACAGAAAGAAAAAACACGTCGACAATTAATTGATGCTGCTTTAGGTCAATTAAGTGCAGATCGTAGTTTTTCTAGTTTGAGTTTACGTGAAGTTGCCAAAGAAGCCGGATTAGCACCCACATCATTTTATCGTCACTTTTCTGATATGGACGAATTAGGCCTTACACTGGTTGATGAAGCTGGCTTAACTTTACGACAATTAATGCGCCAAGCACGTCAGCGCATCGAAAAAGGTGGCTCGGTTATACAAATATCTGTACGTATCTTTATGGAATTTATTGAGAGTAACGGCAATATTTTTCGTTTGCTTTTACGCGAACGCTCAGGAACTTCACCCGCATTTCGTGCTGCCGTAAATCGAGAAATAAGTTACTTTACTTTAGAGCTTTGTGATTATTTACAGCAAGCAAATAAACTCGATGCTGAAGTTGCCTCTTTGCAAGCGAATGCAGCGGTAACTATTGTATTTAGTGCAGGTTCTGATGCCTTAGATGCCGATAAAAAAGACCGTGAACATTTGGCTTATAGAACCATACAACAATTACGTTTTATTGCCCGTGGCGCCATGGAATTAGGCCAGCGAATTGAAGTAAATAAATCATAGCTTACTGTTTAATTAGCAAGCTAAGTTCGAAAGTTAAACTTGAAATTTAGTTTTAACTTTAACTTTTCTAAACCACAGCACGCTTAGTTAATATCACACCTGTTTCAATATGATGTGTATAAGGGAACTGATCAAATAAAG
>JAQWHO010000421.1 GCA_029249355.1 Thalassotalea sp. | reverse complement strand
AGTTAATCATAATAATTATTATCGAATTATTAGCCACAATTTTGATTCAAAACAGCGTGCTGAAGATTATGTAAATATGCTGATGAGTAACTTTAGCTTAAGTGGTTACATCACACAATTAACACTCAAAAAGAATTAGTTTGGTATTAGAGTAATGAGTGAATTGTTTATAAATGCTGATCACCAACTAGATGCGATTGGTTTGAGATGCCCTGAACCTGTAATGATGGTTAGATTAAATATTAGAAAAATTAAAACAGGTGAAACCTTATTAGTTTTAGCTGATGACCCTTCAACAGCCCGAGATATACCAAGCTTTTGTCGTTTTATGGAGCATGAACTTTTAGCACAACAAAGTGACAAAATTCCTTTTAAATATCTTATTAAAAAGTCTTAGCATTTAACGCTAAAAACTTTTCATAACTACTTAGTTTATTTGTCTTAAATCACAAAAAAGCAGCTTAACCTTTTTACCAGTTAAGCTGCTTTTAATATTTTTCTAAATACCGCTTATTATCGTTATTTAGCTTTGTAGAACAGATATATCTGCGATAGCTAAAAAGCTATTTCGGATCTCGTTAAGTAACGTTAAGCGATTGATTTTAATTTCTTCATCATCTGCCATTACCATCACATTATCAAAAAACTCATCAATCGGTTGCTTGATTTGAGATAACTCAGTAAGTACCGCTTTATAGTCTCTTGCTTCTTGTAAAGGTTTAACTTTATTACTAATTTCTGCAAAAGTATTCGCTAATGATGTTTCGGCCGCTTCAGTAGCAAGTGATGTCTTAAACTCAGCAAATAATTCACCGTTAAATTTAGCAAGAATATTACCAACACGTTTATTGGCTGCTGCTAATGTTTCTGACTCTGCCATCGATTTAAAATGGCTTACCGCTGAGATACGCTTTTCAAAATCTAATGGTGCTGTAGGAGCGTTTGCAAGCACTGCTTGTATAACATCTACTGATATTTTTTGTTCTTGATAGTAAGCTCTAAAACGACCTAAGACAAAATCTACCACTTGCTGTTGAGTGTTTTCATTTGATAATTTATCACCATATAATCCGATACTTTCTGTAATAAGTTCAGCAATATCTAAATCTAATTGTTTTTCAATAATAATACGAATGATACCAATAGCTGCGCGACGTAATGCAAACGGGTCTTTGTCACCTTTAGGCGGTTGATTAATCCCGAAGATACCTACTAAGGTATCTATTTTATCAGCGATAGCGACTGAACAACCTATATTGCCTTCAGGCAAGCTGTCACCGGCATATCGAGGACGATATTGATCTTCTAATGCTTGAGCAACGGCTTCTACTTCACCGTCATGACGGGCGTAATATTTACCCATAGTTCCCTGCACTTGAGGAAATTCTAAGACCATATCGCTCATTAAATCTGTTTTACTCAATAAACCAGCTCGATGTGCTAATACGGCATCTTCATTGATTTGTTTGGCAATAAACTCACTTAATTTAGCGATACGTTCAGATTTAGCTTTTAGTGTACCAAGTTGCTTTTGGAACAATACACTTTCTAAACTGACTAAACGCGAATCAAGTCTTTGCTTTTTATCTGTTTTAAAGAAGAATTCTGCATCAGCCAAACGTGGACGAATGACTTTCTCATTACCAAAGATAACTTTTTCTGGTTCTTTACTTTTAATGTTAGCAACAAAAATAAATTTATTAATGAGCTGACCTTGCTTGTCATTCACAGGAAAATATTTTTGATGATCTTTCATCGAATATATCAATGGCTCTGCAGGAACTTTTAAAAATTCCTCATCGAAGCTACCAATTAACGTCTCAGGCCATTCAACTAATGCCGTTACTTCATCAAGCAATTCTTGGTCAATTAACGCATCAGCTAATAAGGATTGCTCAGCTTGTTTAATTTGCTCAACAATAATGCTCTGTCTCTCATTGTAATCAACAATGACAAACGCTTCTTTTAAAGTCGTTTCATAGGCATCTGCATGAGCTAGGGTTACTAATCCTTCGTGATGAAAACGATGACCTTGAAGTAAGTTATTTGAAGAAACACCTAATGTTTCTCCAGCAATGACTTTATCGCCATACATTAACGTTAGGGTATGAACAGGTCGAATAAACTGTATTCGTTCACTACCCCAGCGCATTGGTTTTGGAATAGGCAGCTTGTTTAAGGCAGTATTAACCATTTCTGGAATAAGTGTTTCTAACGATTGACCCGCTTGAACTGCTTTATGTAGTAACCATTCGCCTTTATCTGTTTTTAAGCGCTGTGCTTGTTCAATAGTAATACCATTTGAGCGTGCCCAACCTAATGCGGCTTTACTTGGTTCTCCAGCATCATCAAATGCAACATTTATTGCAGGACCACGTTTTTCAACTTCTTTATCCTGTTGCTTTTCCACTAAGCCATTTACTTTAACAGCAAGTCTTCTCGGTGTAGCAAACCAAGTAGCATTCTCAA
>JAQWHO010000420.1 GCA_029249355.1 Thalassotalea sp. | reverse complement strand
GTTTCAAATGAATCGCCCATTGCTTCTAACAGGTAATCATTATAACGAGCCCTATACACTTCATCGGCATAAAGATTTGCAATAAGTGGCCAACTATTAGATTCAAGATTTGAGAAGTCTAAGTTTAACGCTCCCCCCATTTTTCCATCCTGTAAGGCTTCATTATTATCCCAAGGGATCCACGTAAGTTTCGACGTTTCAGGGTTATTATAAAGATAGAAGTTATGTGTCATTCTTCCGTAGGTATCCCAATTTTGAATAATACCATTTACCGCTAAATACTTTAAAAACACATTTACATCAAAGACAGCCTCTAAATTAGTTCTCCAAGTATCTGGTTCGCTTATTCTTGTTTCGTCATGTAAGACATCAAAAAGGGCAATAATGTCAGACCAATCTTCATCATCTTCATTCGTTTTCTTTTCAAAGTTTTCTTCATTGAAGCTACCTTCAACAAAGTTTGCTCCGCCATCTTCAGGTTTATATAAATTACCATCATCATCAGAAAACTGAGTATCAATAACAGTACCATCAATTTCTTCAACTAAGGTATATAACCCAAAGTATTCAGGCCCATTGCCTTTATCAATATACAAAGTATAAAAAGCGGTATTTGACACAACCATACCTGCCCTTTTAAAAACGTCTGAGGCAACTTTTTCACGTAATTGAGAGTTGTCATCATAGTTATTTTTTAAGCTAAACTTTTTAAAACCATAAAAACGTTGGTTATCTATTTGTGGGTAATTATCTTCGAACTCATCAAAATCCATCTTAAAAGATAATTTTAATATGCCCTGCTGCCAACTCGATTGTAGTGATGAATTCCCTTTGAATCTAAGGCCAACTCGGTACCACTGTTTATCGTTATAAATTACATCTGCGGGTACAAAAATAGGATTCTCATCCGTATCAATTAATCCGGGTGTCGTAGCACCTTGTCCAAATCCACCATAGGCTCCAGTCATATCATCTAACATACTTTGCCAGCGTTCAGGTGTTATAACAAAATCTAAACGCTTAACTTGATTATCATCAAACACCTCATCAAAATTTGGATCTACATTTTTAGTATGGGTAGCCTCTGTCCAATCAGTGACTTCAAAGTCTATATCTGTATATTCTTCTGGGGTTACCTCTACTGGAGTTTCGTCTATTTCTTGGATAACGTCATTATTACTCGTTTCAGCACTACCACCGCAACCTGATAACACGAAAAAAGCACTAACGATTGAAAGCAAAAGACATTTTTTTAACGCCTGATTTAAGTTTTGAAAAGACAAACTATTAAACATATAAGGGTCCTATTATTACTACAAATTGATTGTTTAAAATCAATTCAATTACTCACTAAGAAAGTAATAAAAGGATAACTTGGCATTATGCAAATAAAGTGGAAGAAATGTGTAAGAAATAAGGAATAATCTTTTTCCCTGAAAGCCCTTTTAAAAGCAAAGTAAACAAAATATAACTCATTCTATTCCTTTATATTTGCACATTCTTTTCACATTTTTTGCAAGTTACGTTGTTAGTATTAATGATAATTTGAAGGGTAAAAGAGGAGTAATTATATATGATTGATAATATTGATATTGGTATGTCAAACCCACCAATGAGAATAAAGCAAAACTTAACTGAAGAGCAAAGCCTACTTATTAGCAATACATTATCAGAGTTTGATGTTGATAATTTAAATGAAGTTGATGCAAAAAATATTGTCGAGATTTTCTCGCAGGCTGGCATACAGCCAGGTCAAGCACTTGAAAAAGCAGTATCAAGTTTAGGTTTCGATGCGAAAGAAATTGGTGAACTAGCGAATACGGCTAGAAAGGGTGAACGGCCGCCTCCACCTCCACAACAAAGCTCAGAAGAAATAACATCGATGGTTGAATATTTAACAGAGCTTCTGGAAGAAAAACTCGCGGCTAATAAAGGTGACAACCTCAGTGAGGAAGACAAACAATCAATATTGAAACAGACTTTACAAAAATTTAATATTGAAGACGATGATTCAATTATAAATACAACAGCTTAGGTTAACTTATTTTGCAATCCACCTAGGCTGTATATTTTGAACACTGACCAATACCAACAGAATAAAGCGTCTTAAATTTTGATTTAAACTACCTTTACAAAATTAGTGTGTTTGAAAAGGTAGTTGTTTAATGCTCGAATTTAAAAGAAAGGTATAGATAATGAATTTTAAATAATATTCAGTTAGCACCATACTCCCTTTACTATTTTCAATAACGTTATTTTATCGTATAAGCATTCTTCTCTAAATTAAATTCGGCAAAGAAACTCAACAATTCTATTTCCTCTTGTCATCTTGTCATCTTGAACTATTTTAACGCTTGTCATTTATTTTTGCTTTGCTGATGAGTGTTTTCATGACTTGGATAGCCAAATAATACTTTTAACTTTTCTGCTGTGTTTTTAGCTTTTATTAAACCTCTGAACATGAATAACCATTGATGAAAATTAATATCTATAGAGTTAACACTGGGCAATTTCCCTAAAATGCCATACTTAATTTTTATGGTGCTATCTTCACACTGATAAGTATTAAATAACTTGTCCCAAATAATAAGCACGCCAGCATAATTTTTATCAATATATAGTTTGTTTGTCGCATGATGAACTCGATGATGTGATGGCGTGTTAAATATCCGCTCAAGCCAGCCTAATTTATTGACACTTTGCGTATGTACAAAAAACTGAAAGGCTAAGTTTAGCGCGACAACCGTAAACGCAAACTTAGGATCAAAACCCAAAAGGATCATTGGCGTCCAAAATATCCACATCCCCGCAAGCGGATACATCAAACTTTGTCGAAAAGCGGTAGTAAAGTTCATCTTGTCAGAACTATGGTGAACAATATGTGCCGCCCACAGCCAATGAATATTATGAGAAGCACGGTGAAACCAATAATACAAAAAATCTTGCAATAAAAAAGCAAGAAAAATCGTTGTAATCGACAGTTCTATTTTCACAATTGCAAAGCTATGTAGCTTATAAAATAAAGGCATCAAAATAATGAGCGATAAAGCATCAGCTCCTTGATGAAATAAAGCTAAAACAGTGTTTGAAATTGAATCTTTCACCGAATAATACTTTTTGAAACGTATGAACTCAAACAGTATAAATAACAAAAATATTGGGCTTAGAAGCAGTAATAACAGTTCAACTCTCATCAAAATAC
>JAQWHO010000419.1 GCA_029249355.1 Thalassotalea sp. | reverse complement strand
TGTAAGCATTAATTAAATGAGAAATCTTTTGGAGGTTCTATGCTTAATTTATTATACAAACGATCTGTTTTTATTATTTCCTGCCTATTAATTGTTTCATGTCAATCAACAGTAAACACGGTTGAAAATTCCCCCATTTATAGGGAATTATATTTAGATGAAAAATTCAAAAGCGAGCAAACGCTCGCAATAGAAACAGAAGAGGAAGTTTTTGCACTTGATGAAGAAATGAAGTTAATGGTTTCTGAAAAACTATTATCTGTCAGAGCACCAAATAAAAGAGCAAAGAGACTACTCAGACATATTTTCTCAAAAGGTAATATTGATTTAGCTTATCAAAGTGCGGCAAATTTAACGGCTAGTGAGGCTTACCATAGTCAAACAGCCAACTGTATGTCTTTAACAATAATGGCTTACGCCTTAGCAAAAGAAGCCGGTTTAGATGTTAAATTTCAAGATGTAAAAGTACCTGAATATTGGGTCAGAAACGGCCAATATAACATGTTGACTGGACATGTAAATTTGATTTTAACAGAAGCTAAAGTCCCCAATAAAACAGTAGTTTATGGAAGAGAATTATTGCAAATTGATTTTGACCCTGATGTTTATAAAAAATCGTTTCCTAAGAGAGTCATTAATAAAAATACCGTATTAGCAATGTTTTACAATAATAAAGGTGCTCATGAGCTTATTGATAAAAATTATGCTTTATCCTATAGCTACCTTAAGCAAGCTACACTTGCCGATCCTTCATTTTCATCTGCATGGGGGAATTTAGGCATTTTATATAAACTGAATGATTTAAATGAATTTGCTGAAAAAGCGTATAAACATGCGGTTGAGTTAGATAATGACAATTTAACCGCGCTCAGTAACTTATCGTTTTTATTAGAAAACAATAAAGATTTTGCTCAGGCTAAAAAAATTGAGAAAATGTTGCATGACAAACGTGTTAAAAACGCTTATTACCATGCTTTATTAGCCGATGAAGCATTTTTTCGAGGTGAAAATAATAAGGCATTAAAACATTATAAAAGGGCTATTCGTATGGACAATAAAGTACATGAATTTTATTATGGTATTGCAAAAGTTTATTATGCTTTAGACCAAATAAAACGTGCCGAAAGTGCGATGAATAAAGCGCTAGCGTATAATCGAGCAACTTCTATAGAGTCTCAATATATTGCTAAGTTAAATTTTTTGAAAGATTTAGCGATACATGATTAAAACGGTACTTGCGCTTTTATGTTTTTTAACTTTAGTTAGTTGTAATTCAACTAACTTTAGCAAAGAAAATAAAAAGCCATTATTAATAAATATTGAATCAAAACAATTACTGGCTCATTTCAAGTTATTATCGTCTGATACTCTTCAAGTAAGAAAAGTATCAACAGAAGGTAATCTAAAAGCTCAGCAATATATCATCCAACAATTAAGCAAGTTTTCAGTTTTACCTTTCAAAGCAAAATTTACTCACCCCTTTAATATTAACTCTACGTTTACCACAAAAACTGGAAATAACGTTATTGGCTTAATTAGAGGGAGTGAAAAAAAATCGGGTTATATTGTGCTAACTGCTCACTTTGATCATTTAGGTATGAAAGGCAATAAAATATATAATGGGGCTGATGATAATGCCTCCGGTACATCTGCTTTATTATCTATAGCTGAGCAACTCACTAAAACACCACTTATGCATAACGTTATCTTAATTTTTACCGATGCTGAAGAAAGTGGTCTAAAAGGGAGTAAAGCTTTTATAAAAGAAAATAAAGAGCTGATCGGTCATATAAAATTAAACATTAACATGGATATGTTAGCGGGGAGTATTAATAGTCATAATTTGCATTATATCTCACGCGGTTTAGATACACTTTTATCTCATGAAAGCTTTGAACAATTTAAACGTAATCATTTATATCAAGAATTTTCTATCGTTAAAGGTTTCAGAAGAGAAAGGCATGCTTTAAACAAACGCACTCAATGGTTACTTGCCAGTGATCATGGGGCGTTTCACCAAAATGGCATTCCTTTTATATATTACGGTGTAGGCACTCATCAAAACTATCACAGTCATAATGATGAGTTTACAAATACCAATCATCAGTTATTAATAAAATCCACTAATGCAATTTATCAGCAACTTTTGTTTCTTGATCAAGCCATTTAAACACATCCTACCATTAACTTTTAATAGCAAATCACGTTATAATATCTACAATCTTGCAAATTAGTAATTGGATATTTGATAATGAATAAGCGTTTCATTACAGCACAAGAGCTTTTAGAAGACTCATTTCGTGTTGCAGCAAAAGTATATGAAGATGGTTTTAGACCACAATTTATCGTGGGTATTTGGCGTGGCGGTGCACCTATTGGTATCGCAGTACAGGAATATTTTGATTTTAAAAAAGTTGAAACTGATCATATTGCCGTACGTACATCTTCGTATTACGGTATTAATCAACAAAGCAAAGAAATAAAGGTACATGGTCTGCATTACATTATTGAAAATGCTAATGCCGATGATGGTTTATTAATCGTTGATGACGTTTTTGATTCAGGTCGCAGTATTGAAGCGTTAATTGCTCAGTTAGAATTATTAACCAGAAAAAACATGCCTTCTGATGTAAGAATTGCCTGTCCTTGGTATAAACCTAAAAACTCAAAAGTTGATATCAAACCTGACTATTATGTTCATGAATCTGAAGAATGGTTAGTGTTCCCGCATGAACTTTCTGGTTTAACATCAGAAGAACTATTAACGGGTAAAACTGATTTAGCGAATATAAAAGAGCTATTTCTTTAAACATTTATGTTCGTCATATAAAAGCACAATAGCGATGTTATTGTGCTTTTTTAGTTTTAGTTAGATTTATGTTTTTCTTAGTCACATTTACGATATTTAAAGGAATAACCATGACCCGTTTCATCATTTTTGCACTACTTATTTTATCTTTGAATGGTTATGCTCAAAATCCTGTTATTTTACTATCGATAGATGGCTTTTCTCATAAATATTTAGCTCAATATAAACCCAAAAACTTATTGTCACTGGCTAATCAGGGGATAATGGCTGACGGGATGACTCCGGTATTTCCATCAAAAACTTTTCCTAATCACCTATCTATTGTTACTGGCATGTACCCAGCAAAGCACGGAATTGTCCATAATAAGTTTTATAATAAAAAACTACACAAACAATACTCATTGGGAGCAGGAAAAAACAATTCTGCTTGGCTAACCGCTAACCCTATTTGGGCAGTTGCGGAGGAAAAAGGATTTAAATCAGCTATATATTTTTGGCCTGAATCAGAAGCTATGGTAAATGGCGTATTGCCGAGCCATTATTTTCCTTACAAGCATAATGAACCCAATATCAATAGAATCAATCAAATTATTAATTGGTTAAAATTACCTTCGATAGAAAGGCCTAATTTCATTGCCGGATATTTTTCTACTATTGATGATGCAGGACATCGTTTTGGTCCAAACTCTAAAGAAGTTGCCGAAGCCATACTAAACATTGATACTTTAATTGGTACTTTAATTAAAAGAATAAAATCTGAAACAACTGCAACACCTAATATTATTATTGTCTCTGATCATGGCATGACACCGATAGATAAAACACTGGTGATTAACTGGAAAAGCCTTCTTTCAAATTACTCGAAGTTAAATGTAATAAATGGCCAAACTCAACTATATATATATGAAGAAGATAAAAAAGTATTAAACGATGTCCGATCACATTTATCAAATGTTTCAAGCAAACATCAATTTGAAATAATGGATAAATCTAACTATCCCGATCATTGGCATTTTAATGTTAACAATGCCGTTGTACCAGATATGGTAATAAACGCATTACCACCAACAATATTTGTTAGTGAAAAATCACATATTGGCTCGGCAACCCATGGTTATGATGCAAAATACAATTCGGACTTATCAGCAATATTTATCGCACATGGACCTGATTTAAAAAATAAGGTAATCATTAATTCATTTGAAAGTATTCATGTTTTTTCATTAATAGAAAGCTTGTTAGGTTTACCCCTTTCAACCGATGTTGATAGTGATATAAATGTGTTATCAAATATAACTAATCGACATTAATTTACCATTTAAATGGGTAAACAGAGCTAATTATAAAAATAGCGTATTTAAAAGAAGGTTATTACTTTATTTTTATAGTGAAAGTAGGGTATGTTTAGCGGTTAATAGTGTGAAACAATAATAAGCCTTTAAAACTAGATGTATAATACCTATATTGCTCGTCAAGCGATTCTTGACCGAAATTCAAAAACTATCGGCTATGAACTATTATTTAGAGATAGTTCTGAAAATACATTTCCTGAAATAGATCAAGATGTCGCGAGCTCTAAACTTGTGATTCAAAATCATCTTTTAGGTGATATAAAAGCAATAAGCCTAGGCAAACTAGCTTTTATCAATTTCACAGAAAAATGTTTAATAAATAAATATCCATTGATGTTTGATCGCGAATCTATTGTTATTGAGTTAGTCGGGCATATAACAGCCACAGATCGCTTAGTTAAAATTGTTAAATATTACAGTGAAAAAGGTTATAAAATTGCCCTTACTGAATATGACTTAGATGACAAATGGGATGCATTATTCCCTTATATTTCGATTATTAAAGTGGATATTGAAGTAATAAATCCTAAACGCCTACAACCGATTGTTGAAAGAATAAAGCCACATAATATTAAGCTTGCGGCAGAGAAAGTTGAAACGAAATATCAACTTCAATCACTTGCTGAAGTTGGCTTTAATTTCTATCAAGGTTTCTTTTATCACGAACCTGAAATTCTTGAAGGACAAACGCTAGCACCATTTAAAACGCAAATGTTAAACCTGATCAGTGAAACATTTAATATTCCTCTAAATTACGATGCTATTGCTGACATTATTAGTCATGATATTAATTTAACCGTTGGCTTGCTTAAAATGGTTAATAATGTTGCAACAAGTACCAGAGTTGAAATCACCTCGCTTAAACAAGCAACCGCTTATTTAGGTGAAGATAAACTTAAGCAATTTGTAACTATATTAGCTCTGTCAAAATTAACATCTGACAAAACAGATGAAGTATCAAGACAAGCCTTAATTACCGCAAAATTAATGACCTCGATCGCCACAAATAAAGTCTTTGCTGAAATTAGTGATTTTGCCTTTATTACAGGGCTATTAAGTGCAATTGAAGTGATTTTAAGCATGCCTATTAATGAAATAGTTAAAACTATGCCATTAGCATTACCGATAGAAAATGCATTAGTAAATCATGATGGCTTATTGGGTGAATTATTAGTATTAACAACCAATTACATCACTGGTACTGAAGATAATATTGAGCCATTGATTGCTCGTTATTCTTTAGATGCAGAGTTTATTCATAAAGAATTTGTTGAAGCTAGTCGCTGGTGTCAAGAGTTAGGTATTTAAGAAGGGCGCGTATTTAAGGAGAGTTTATATCAGGAATGTATAGACTCTTAATTTAATGTTCTAAAGCACCAAGAACTGCTTTTAAACTACCATCTTGTTTGATCTTTTCTAACGACAGTTTCATCCTAGAAAAGAGTTGTTATACCGTTAGATTTTACTTAAAGGCAAGTTAGCCTAATATACAGTAATATTTGTGAGTATCCTCAATAATTATGCAATAAAGCAGTAAACATTATATTTATTGGTTATAACGTGTGAATTAATCAAAGGACACAGACATATATATATTTTCAGTTTTATAAAAAATTTATTGCCGATAACTCACATAATCAGCACAACAATTAGTCTTATATAATTCATTAATTTTCTTAAAAAAATTATCAAGGGAAAACCTTATCTACTGTTATGCTATCAACTAAATAACTCATTCAAATGTATCTTATATAATTAACTATAATGAAAAGTCGTTTTTTTCTATTTTTACTCTGTTTTGTAATTGTCCCATTTGCATCTTCTAGCTCGCTTGTTGTTCAACTATCGAATAACTTACCTAATAATATTACTCAGAATATACAGGCATATTTAGGCATAGCACCGACTAATAAAAATGAGTATGCAGCATTTATTTTTACAGCGAAAAAAAAGACCTCCAATGCACTTAATTCTCTAGGCTATTATCGAGCAGTAGTAACAAATACGTTCACTGATGAATTAACTGATACTTCAACGTTAGCCATTGATGTGGTATTAAACCAACCAACAAGAATAAAACAGGTAGATATAAATATAAACGGCGATGCTCTTTCAGATAGGTTTTTTTCTGAATTTCTCCGTAAAATTCCCATAGCGTCCGGAGACATTTTACATCACGGTGTTTATGAAAAGTTTAAAGAAAATTTGATATCACTTGGCTTAGAGCGAGGATACTTTGATAGTAAGTTCATTACATCAACTATCGCGATTCATAAAGATCTAGATACAGCGGATATCATAATAAACTTTGACAGCGGCTCTCGTTATCAATTTGGTGAAATTAGCCTTAACTTTACTGATAATGCTCCCAATCCACATACAAATATTAATGTTAATGCTCCTAACCTATCTCATATTAATCCTGATGTATTAAAACCGTTAATTTCTTTTCAACAGGGCGACTATTATCAACAAACATTATTGCAAAACTTACAAAATGAACTCGATAAAACACAATTTTTTAGTAATGTAGTCGTTAGGCCTGCTACAGAAAAAACCATCAATAACATTTTGCCTGTAGATGTTTCATTAGAAAAAGAAAAAAGCCATCAGCTGGATTTAGGGCTTGGTTATGCAACAGACACCAAACAAAACTTTTCATTTGGTTGGAAAACACCTTTAGTTAATCGCTTCGGGCATCGTCAAGAAACAAGGTTATCCTACTCAAAAATAAATCCAACAGGGCATTTTATTTACGGTATTCCACTCACACATCCCAACAACGATATATTACAGTTCAAAGCGCTTTTAGAAGAAAATGACTATGG
>JAQWHO010000418.1 GCA_029249355.1 Thalassotalea sp. | reverse complement strand
ATTTCAAATTCTAGCTGTGATTATGATGGTACTGATGATTACAGCATTTGTTGTGAGTGAGCCTAAAAGTAACAGAGAAGAAGTGCTGAATAATATAGAAGCGAATTATTTAAAGGTTTTACCGCAATATGGTAAAAAATCGTTATCTATTTTGTTTATTTTACCTTTAATTTTTATCAGTATAATTTACGCCAATATCGGTTATCCTGCTTGGCCTGAAAGTATCATTGCTCAAGAATACCAATTTACCTTCATTACTTTTTTAGTGGTTGGTTTACTCTTACTTTTTAGCCAACAACTCAGCCGATTAAATAAAAACATTCATTCACAGGATTTAATACAAAACCACAGCAAAGTAACTATTATTCATAAAGTTACGGCATGGTTATTAACAACACTTGTCGCCCCTATTCAAGAATTTTTTGATCGTAATGGCACTAAGCTCGCTATTTCAATTTTATTGTTTATTTTCTTATTTAAATTAGGGGAAGCGTATTTAGGACGCATGTCGATTGTCTTTTATCGAGAGGTGGGTTTCTCAAATGAAGACATTGCTTATTATTCTAAAATGATCAATTGGGCGACGACTATTGTTTTTTCGTTAATTGGTAGTGTATTCACTATTCGTTATGGCATTTTAAAAGGATTATTTATTGGCGGTATTGCAATGTCGGCAAGTAATTTACTTTTTTCTGCCATGGCATTAGTTGGCCCAAATAAATTATTGTTTGCTTTTACTGTATTTGTTGATGGTTTTACTTCAGCGTGGGGCTCTGTCGCTTTTGTCGCACTGCTATCGGTACTTTGTAATAAAAGCTTCACTGCGAGTCAATATGCATTAATGGCATCATTAGGTACATTTGGTCGAGTAATGTTAGGCTCATATTCTGGCATTATTGTTGATTGGTTAGACGGAAACTGGTCACTCTTTTTTGTCTTCACATCATTAATGGTGATCCCTAGTTTATTGTTTTTATATTCGATTAGAAAACCATTAACCTTATTGATAGAAAAACAAAACGGAAATTAGCCGTTAATTGTTCTATCATATTGATATAAAGATTAAATTAAAGTGTTTTATAAATGATTAGACTGTTTTTTTTATTACCTATTCTGATGTCCGCAATTTGGTGGTGGTATTTAAGTAATCGTGGATATACGATGAAAGAAGGCTTGCGTGGCTTTATTTATATTTTTTCATTTAATGCCATTGTTATTGGCTTTTTCACCATGATGCTTTTTGTCACGCATTAGTAATAACCTTTATAAATTCACCATATATATTGACCGTATAAAAAAACCACTGTTGCCAGTGGTTTAATTGGTTAAATATTAACGGTATCTATAAGCGATAGATATTATCCGCGCTATCTCGATCTATTAGCTTAACAAATGGGTCGACACCAACATATTTAGGTTTTTCTTTTACCGTTAAATGTATAACGTTTTCCCCGGTTTTAATTTGATGTTTTTCCAAATATTGCACGAAGTTTTCAGCAGAAAGATCTTCAGGATCATCGCTAAATAAACCAATATCAATCATATCCACAAATGGTTCATCTGTTTCAAGACCTTGTCCATCAGAGCGCTTTAATGATGCATCGATAGTAATCGCAATATCAAATTGTCCATCATCACGATCTGTTACATCAACCTTCGTCGTTTTAATATCATATAGCGTGATATGTTCAAACAAATTACTAATAAATGCTTGTTCGCTTTCATCGGTATCTTGTTTGATATACGTTAATAAATCGATCGTTGTAGGATAAGGGCTGCTTTGATACTTATAGTGTTTAAGAAAGTCAGCTAATGCCTTATTTAAACGTTGCTCTCCTAATCGATCTTTTAAAGACATCATCACCACAGAACCTTTACGGTAATGAATATACGGCTGATTTTCACTTCTCATCAGTGGCATTTCTTCAATAATTTCAACACTACGGCCACGTAAATATCGATCTAATTCGTACTTTAAAAATTTACGAATTTTTTCTGGGCCATATTTTTTCTCCATCACCATCAATGAAGCATATTGAGATAAACTTTCAGAAATAATTGCGCTACCCTGCACATTTGCAGCACCTACTTGATGACCCCACCACTGATGAGCAACTTCATGTGCAGTAATATAATAAACCGGATCTATATTTTCAGGGTCACGTAAATCAGTGATAAAACCTATTTGTTCTGAGTAAGGTACGGTATTAGCAAAACTTTGCGCAAAAGATCTATATCCAGGAAACTCAATAATTCGCATTTGCTTATGTTGATAAGGACCAAATTGTTCGGTGAAGTAATCAATAGAATCTTTCACTGACTCAATCATCCGGTCAACATTCATCGCATGAGTTTCATGATAATAAATCTCAATATCAATGCCTTTATACTGTGTTTTTTTATCAATCAATTTTGATGACATAATAGAGTAGAAATTAACAATTGGCGCATCCATTTTATAATGGAAAGTACGTCGACCATTTTCTACTTTTTCGCTTTGTAAATAACCAGGAGCAATAGCAAATTGATCTTCTACGGTTGAAATAGTTGCTTCAAAATCAATAAAACCGACTCCTTTGCCAAAGAAGCTTTCATTATAGAAATTATCATCTTCTAATTTATTTGCCCGTTTGACGGGATCTAAATCTCGTTTTCTTCTTTCATGCCTGTCTTGTAATTGGCTACTGCTTTGATAACCAAAGATTGGAAATAATGAATAATTATTAATGAAGGTACCATTTTCAACTAACTCAAAATCATTACTACCATCTGTAAAACCTTGATGAACACGATGAGCGATTAACTGACCAGTTCTTGTTTCTCCTGGTTGTAATGGCTCTGAAAATTCAAACCAACCTATACGGTATTTATCATCAAAATCAGTCACTTTACCGCCCTCAATAATCACATCCCATTTGTCAGTATATTGAGGTTTATTCACCAAAAATTTTTCAATCGCTGCTGAAGAAGTATTAGTAATGGTAATTTCTGCTAACGCATCTATTCGTCTCTCTTTAGGAAAAATATCTACCTTTGCATGGGTTTTGGTGATAGTTGGAATATTATCATTTTGGTACTTAGCATAGATTTTTCATATTCAGCTTGTAAATCTTTAAAATCATCTTGGATCACATACTGATTTAAAACACGGGTATTGTAATGGATATAACTACCCGCGCCGATGAAAACAACTAAGCCAATGGTTATTGCAATTTTTCCAGAATTACCTAAGTAATAGCCTAATTTTTTAAACCTTACTTTAACTGATTGTGCAGGTCCTCTATGCCATAACGCATAAGTTAAAGCCGCTAAAATCATTGATAAACCTGTCCAATAAAGCATGTACCAATGATGACTTTCCAAAAAATGTCCGTAGGTGTTTATATCAGAGTAAAACACGATAGGCGCGCCAGAAAACTGAAACATGTTATGACTAAAGCCGAAGTTACTTAAGACAATCGTTGAGATGATATATAAAACAAATAACATCATACCGACAAATTTATTAGGGCTCAGTACTTGTAAAAAGAAGGCTAATATTGCTGTCATAATTAAAGGTATAAGGTTGATATAACCAAGCCTGACAGCATATTGTGCTATCTCAAAATTATCATAACCTCTAATCATTTGATTAAACACAGTTACGCTCGTACCAAAAACATAGAGCAAAGCCATAACCAAAGTGATAGCAATTATTTTTGACAACCAAAAAGTAATATTGCTAACGGGGAGAGAGTCAATAATATCCCCCATGCCTGAATTACGTTCTCGCCAAACAATTTCAGCACTGTAATACGCCAGCACAATAAGGATCAATGTACTTGTGGAGTTTGTAATTAACTGGACCATCGCTTGAGTAATAGGCCAATTAGGTGTACCAAACATAGCTCGAGGGTCAACTAAAGGGGCAACCAAGGCAAAAATAGTTAATGCACCTAACACTAAAAACGGAGCACTAAAGATCACTTGTTTAATTTCAAACTTAATTCTTAATGCTAAATGAGCTGCAGTAGTAATACCTTGGCTTTTATAGTTAACACGATTGTTAATGATATTTTCATCAAGTTCATTTTCTAAACTTTGTTCTTTTTTATTAGTTTTTAGTTTGGTTAAACTAACCTTACGGCTAAAACCGCCAAATACAGCCATAATTAAAGCGCCAGCAACAAACCAAATAATGCGGTTTTGTAATAATAAACCTGACAATTCAACTGCGGTATTATTCTTATCAAACATTGTCCAATAACGTGTCACCTCTGCAAAAGTATTCAAACCAAATGGATCGGCTAATGCAACGATAGTTCTATACTCTGGATCGGAGAATAACTGCCCAGCTACGGTATATAAAATGAAAAAACCTACCGCAACTAAATAAACAGCCATCATGCTTTTAAAGCGAATTGCCACTGCATAAAACATACAAGACAATACCAATAATGTAGGTAATGATAGATAAAAGTAAGCTGTGAAATAATAACTTAAGTGTGTATCACCTAGCCTTTCAGGATCAACCCAGCCTGTCAATCCACCTAATACAGTACCAATAAAAATACCAAGCGGCACAAAAGCAAAAACCGTTGCTACCATGGCAAACGATCCTAAAAATCGTCCAAGTTGATAACTTAAGGGATTAATGGGTTTGCTATAAAGAATTTCTGCCATTTGACTGGTGTCGTTTCTTGTTGCAGTACTCGCAACAAAATTAACCACCAAAAACATCGCAAATAAACTCAGAATATTAAGGGTTTGTGCAATGGAGAAAGGTCCATTGTAGAGTACGTTTCCACCACCACCAATTTGCACGTTATCGCTGATCGTGGCAAAGAATGTCAACATAAAAAAGATTAAACTGGTGACATAAAACGAAGGCTGACGAATAAAATATCGCCATTCAAATAAAAACATTTTTACTAACATAGTATTCCCCTTACGCTACATTTCTATGTGAATGAAGTGTAGAAAAATAAACATCTTCTAGATTAGCGGGTGTTGTTTCAAAGCCTTGTGGAGCATCTTCAGCCATTACATGAATAATTGTTTGTCCGGCAAATAAACGTTTAGATATAACTTGCTGATTTTGCTCAATTTCACTCGCTTCTTGTTGAGAAACGGTTTTTCGCCAAATTTGTCCATTTAATTTATTTGTTAGTTCTATCGGATTACCTTCTAAAAGGATTTTACCTGAAGCTAATACCGCCATTTTAGGGCATAATTCTGAAACATCATCGACAATATGAGTGGATAAAATAATTACTTTTTCTTCACCTAAACTAACTAATAAATTATGAAAGCGATTTCTTTCTTCAGGATCTAATCCTGCCGTTGGTTCATCAACGACTAATAAATCAGGATCACCTAACAATGCTTGAGCAATACCAAAACGTTGACGCATACCGCCAGAAAAGCCACTCACTGATTTCTTTTTATGTTGGTATAAGTTTGTGTGCGCAAGTAAGCCTTCAACCGCTTCTTTTCTTTCACCTTTATTACTAATACCTTTTAAGATCGCCATATGATCAAGTAATTCATATGCACTAATTCGAGGATAAACACCGAAATCTTGTGGTAAATATCCTAGTCGTTGACGAATATTTTGCGGGTCAGCAAACACATCCACACCATCAAACGTAATAGTGCCACTGTCAGCATCTTGTAAAGTTGAAATAGTACGCATCAGAG
>JAQWHO010000417.1 GCA_029249355.1 Thalassotalea sp. | reverse complement strand
GTTACGCCCTTAACATCAATACCACTTAATAATCCTTCGCGACCGGTGATCATCATACTGTTGTTAGTAAAATTTAAGTTGGCGTTAAAGTGGTTAATTGCAGGCCAGTCTTTTTCAAATTTAAAAGTAGCGCCAGTCAGTTCTGCATCGACAACAAATGTGCCTTTTTTCTCAGGATAAGGGAAGTGACTTAAAGGGCCTTGAATCAATACTAATGCTTGTTCAAGTTTTCCCTGTTGTAGCGCACCCTTTAAATAATTGACAAAATCATCGCCCATTAATAAATGTGGATAAAATGATTGAGCATAAATTGCATTACCGTCAAAAGCGGTTGCTAATAATGATAATTCAACTTCTTTGTCTTGCTCTGAAAACACACCTATTTCAGCATTTAGTTTAATTTCATCAGAAGTAAAATGCACATTATCACTGGTGAGCTGCCAACTGTTTTCAGCAAATTTAATATTAAGTGTTGATGATAATTCTTGATAGGCAATTGGTGCCATAAAGTGTTTATCGAAATCTAATACACCATCTTTCGCGGCAATAGCAAACTGCAATTGCTGATCGGCATAAATGATTTCACCATCAACATTTTCTATACCAGGAATACCTTCACTAAATTGGCTGCTATAACCGGAAAGTTGTGCAACCGTTGATAATTTATTATCGGCATATTTAATGAAAATATTGTCAATTTTCCCAATCGGATCTAATTCGTCAATTAACGAGCGAATATCATCCTGCTCAACAATTAATGGAAGTAAATCAGTAAGCCCAGCAATGTCTAATGTCGATATATACCCTTGGATTTCACTGTTAACTTTTTTAATTTCAAAGTTCAACGGTGGCCATGTTTGTTCATTTGAGCTTATTTGAATATCGGAAGAAGTTATTTCAAGCTTTTCAGGCGTATCAAGGTAATTAAATAGAATCTGTCCTTTGTCTATATTTAATGTACGAATACTCTCTTGATGTTGCCAAGCAATTTGGTTTTGCCCAAGGGCAATTTGAAGGTTTTTCGCGATGCCTTTTTCAATAAAAAGCCAAGCATTAAAATTAACGGTTGAATGGGTATTTTCATCATCAATGACCAGAATTTGATCAAGCCAAGGAGTTATGTTCAAACGATTGGCATCGACATGAAGTACACCTTTCATATCCTTTAAAGTTTCACCTTTAATGTCTAAATTAACTTGTAAGTTATTTGACGTTAAACCATCAAGTACCACGCTCCCATGAGCTTTATGGGTATTTCCTTGGTTTAACCAGTCAATTTGGCTAATTAAAAACGTGCGCTTACTATTTTCTTTACGATAAATAACTTGGCTATTTTTTACTGAAAATCGACCTATTTGCTTTAAAAATAACTCAGAGACACTGTTGATTAATGACGTATTTTGCTCAGAACTTGCATTGTCAGCTAATATTTTCTCATCAAATAAAACTTTAACGCCGTCTAAAGTAAAATCTTTGGTGATCAAACGTCTAAACCGGATACTTTTCCAAAAGTCGATATTGATATCAAACGCTTGAATATAAACTTCAGCGCCTTCAGCTTGCAAAAGGCTAACATTTTCAGCTTGCAAAGTAGGACCTGTACTTTGCCAGCCCATATTTAACGAACCAATGACAACATCACTTTGATAAGTAGTATTTATGTAATCTTGGAGATCTTGGCGGTAGTTATGCGCGTATGGAAGAAATAAACGCAAAGCGCTGATCAACACAGCAAATACTACCAAAAAAATGGCAATACATTTGTATGTTCGATTTAACCAACGATTTGATACCTTCGATATACCCATAGTTTATTTAAACTTCTCTACACTTTTTATTTCAAATATCTATTACACATCCTTTGTGTATTTTCATTACGCTTAAACACGTAAATTCAATTGACTCCTCCTTGAGTAAATGCGGTTTTATTACATCATTACCACATCAAATTGTTCTTGATTATACATGATTTCGGTTTGTATTTTTATCTGCTTACCAATAAAAACCTCAAGTTCAGCAAGGTTATGATACTCATCATTAATTAATGATTCACTCACTGCAGGAGCCGCATATACAATAAATTTATCAGAATCATAAGCACGGTTAACGCGCACAATTTCTCGCAAAATTTCAAAGCAAACAGTTTCAACTGTTTTTAAATGTCCTCGGCCTTCACATACCGAGCACTCGCCACATAAAATATGCTCTAAACTTTCTCGTGTTCTTTTACGCGTCATTTCAACTAAACCTAACGCAGAAAAGCCACTGATGCTGTATTTGACCTTATCTTTACTCATGGCAACATCCAGGCTGTGATGAACTCGCTTTTGATGATCGGCATTTAACATATCAATAAAATCTACAATAATAATGCCACCTAAATTTCTTAACCTAAGCTGTCGAGCAATGGCTTGAGTCGCTTCAATATTGGTATTAAAAATCGTTTCTTCTAAGTTACGATGACCAACAAATGCCCCCGTGTTGATGTCTATAGTAGTCATCGCTTCGGTTTGATCAATAATAAGATAGCCGCCCGATTTAAGTTCAATTTTACGGTGTAACGCTCGCTGAATTTCATTCTCAACATCAAACAAATCAAAAATAGGTCGTTCACCCGGATAATATTCAAGCACTTGCGCTAATTCAGGGACAAACTCTTGAGTGAATTCACCTAATTGGTTAAAGGTAAGTTTAGAATCAATTCTAATGCGCTCTAATGAAATGCCAACAAAGTCACGCAGCACTCTAAATGCCAAAGACAAATCTTGATAAATGGCCGTTTGAGTTTGCTTTCGCGCTTTACGTTCTAATACTTTTACCCACACTCGACGTAAAAATTCAGCATCGTGACGTAATTCTTCATCACCCGCACCCTCGGCTGCAGTACGAACAATAAAGCCATGCTCTTCACCACAATAAGGTAAAACAATGTCTCTTAAACGTTTTCTTTCAGCGACTTCTTCAATGCGTTGTGAAATGCCGACATGGCTTGAGTTAGGCATTAACACCAAATAGCGCGCAGCAACAGTAATATCGGTAGTTAAGCGCGCCCCTTTTGTGCCCAAAGGATCTTTTACCACTTGCACAACAATATGCTGGCCTTCATGAACTAAGCTTCTAATGTCGGGAACATGATCGCTTTGTTCTTCTTTTAGTATCAATTTTGAATTGATATCTGAGGCATGTAAAAAAGCAGCTTTGTCTAAATTTATATCAACAAAGGCCGCCTGCATTCCAGGTAAAACCCGGATCACTTTACCAAGGTAAATATTGCCAACTAATCCTCGTTTGGCTTCGCGCTCAACATGAACTTCTTGTAGTACACCATTTTCAATTAATGCAACACGCGTTTCACTGGGTGTAACATTAACGAGTAACTCACCACTCATGATTGATCCTTTGATTCGTTTATCTACGCTAAATACTTTGGACAGGCGTGGGAAAAGAAAATTCAGCTAATAATTGTGCTGTTTCATATAAAGGTAAGCCAACCACAGCGGAATAACTACCATTAATTTGTGTCACAAATTGTCCAGCAATACCTTGAATACCATAAGAGCCTGCTTTATCTTGTGGTTCACCGGTTTGCCAGTAATTCATTATTTCTTCTTTCGATAACACTTTAAACTCAACGTCAGTCGATACTACTGAAGACTGACTGAACTTTCCCTGAACAACGGCAATTGCAGTTAAAACTTGATGTTTGTTTCCTGACAAAAGAGTTAAATGTTCAAGACATTGCATTAAGTTTTCAGGTTTACCTAATATTTTCCCTGCGTATACAACACAAGTATCCGAACCTAAAACAAGTGTAGTATCCGGTTGATTTTTAGCAATATATTGCGCTTTTTCTAACGCTAATCTTTCAACATATTCTACTGCTGATTCATCTATTTTGACTGTTTCATCAATATCAGCAGGGCAACACGTAAATTGATAGTCTAATTGAGCTAACAATTCACGCCGACGTGGAGATTGAGAGGCTAGAATTAAATTTTTCATGTTACTTTATTTTAAAATGACGACGAATTTTGCGAAGTAATAAAAATGCCCAAGGCCATAAAATAATCGTGGTAAATACGGGATACAAATAGCTAGGAAGAAAAACAACATCGGTTAAAAATCGCTGAAACCAAAACACTAACAAATGATATAAAGCTGAAAGTACACCAACAATTAGCGCCTGTTGCCACACGGAAAAGTTACGAATTTTTTGAAAATTTCCGGCAACAATATAAACCGAAAGCGCCATTGCTGCAGCATGAAGCCCAAGCACAGAGCCTAATAACACATCAAGTAAAAAGCCCATAAACCAAGCGGTGATCACATTCACTCTAGCTGGCAAGGCTAAACACCAGTAAAGTAATACCACAAGCACCCAATCAGGTCGAAAAGCATCAATGCTCAAAGGCATTGGCATAATGCTCGCCATCAAAGCAACCAATAAAGTAAGAATAATAATAATGCCGTTATGTGCCAACATCATCACCCTCCTTTATTGCCGCTAGATCATCTTTAGATGAAAATATTTTTGTCGGCTGCTCGGGCCAAAGCAATAATAAATAACGTAAACGATTTATTTGAGCGACAGGCTCGCTTTGCACTTGAGCAAAGGGACGAGATTCATCTTGGCGAACGGCTGATACTCGTGCAACGGGATAACCTTCAGGATATTTACCCCCTAAGCCTGAAGTCACGAGTAAATCGCCAACGCGTACATCGGTACTATGCGGTACGTAGTTATGGGTTAATCGATCAATGGTGCCTGTGCCACTCGCAACCAAACGAATACCATTTCGGCTAATACGAACAGGTACAGCATGAGTCACATCTGTGATTAATAATACGCGGCTTGAAATGGTACCAACATGTAAAACTTGACCAACAATACCTTGGTCGTCAATTACCGCTTGGCCTTCAAAAACGCCTTGATTTGCGCCACGGTTTATTACCACTTGATGTGAATAAGGGTCACTATCTACTGACAATATTTCCGCTACCATTTTTTTAGCATCGGCTCTTACAGGAGAAGCTAATAAAGAACGCAAACGATCATTTTCTTTTTTGAGCATACTCAACTGCATGAGTTGTTCTTGATAGCGTAACTCATTGGTTTTGAATTCTTGGTTATCTTCAATAAGTTGTCGACGTGTCACTAAATTTTCAACGGCCCAGTCAATGCCTTGTTTTGGCGTTGTAGCAAGGTATTGTAATGGACTAACCATAGACTGAAGATAGCCTCGAACCGACTCAAAACTGTTCACTTTATGATCGAAAAAAATCAACAAAGCAGAACAAAACAGCACCAGAACTAGCCGGTGCTGTGGAGATGGTCCATGTTTAAAGATTGGATTCATAGAGAAATCATCTTCTCTTGTAACTAAAAATCTGTATTAATCGCATTTTCAAAATGATTGAGATTTAGGCAAAGCCGTCAAAGTTGTGAGCCAAATAAGCTTATTGATTATAAGTGTATTGGCGAACAACGAAGACAATGCAGCATAAATTTTAATCATGATGAAAATTTATTCGTAAGAGAATAAATCGCCACCATGCATATCAATCATCTCTAATGCTTTCCCGCCGCCTCTTGCAACACAAGTCAGTGGATCATCAGCAACTACAACTGGAATACCTGTTTCTTCCATTAATAAACGATCTAAATCTTTTAATAATGCTCCGCCGCCTGTTAATACCATGCCACGTTCAGAAATATCTGAAGCCAATTCAGGTGGAGATTGCTCCAATGCCACCATAATTGCACTCACAATACCGGTTAATGGTTCTTGCAAAGCTTCAAGTATTTCGTTGCTATTTAACGTAAAGCTACGAGGAACACCTTCTGCAAGGTTACGACCACGTACTTCTATTTCAACAAGTTCTTCGCCCGGATAAGCAGAGCCAATTTCGTGCTTAATACGTTCAGCCGTTGCTTCACCAATCAAACTACCAAAATTACGACGAACATAATTTATAATTGCATCGTCAAATTTATCACCACCAATACGTACTGATGAAGAATAAACCACACCGTTTAATGAGATAATACCAACTTCAGTTGTACCACCACCAATATCAACGACCATTGAACCAGTCGCTTCTGACACTGGCATGCCTGCACCAATAGCGGCTGCCATAGGCTCATCAATTAAGTAAACTTCTCTGGCGCCAGCACCTAAAGCTGATTCTCTAATCGCACGGCGTTCAACTTGAGTAGAACCACAAGGTACACATACTAAAACACGTGGGCTTGGACGTAAAAAGTTATTACTGTGTACTTGTTTAATGAAATACTGCAGCATTTTTTCAGTGACGAAAAAGTTAGCAATGACACCATCTTTCATCGGACGAATGGCTTCAATATTACCCGGTGTACGACCTAACATTTGTTTTGCTGCTGCACCAACTGCCGCAACACTTTTTGATCCGCCAGCTCGGTCTTGACGAATAGCGACAACTGAAGGTTCATCTAAAACTATACCCTGATCTTTCACGTAAATAAGGGTATTTGCTGTTCCTAAATCGATCGATAAATCGTTAGAAAACATGCCACGTAATTTTTTAAACATATGATCTCTATGTCCTTGCTATCTCACTAACGCGAATATGCGCTAGCGTAATGAAGTTATTTTTATAATTACCGCTCATCATACCCCAGACTTTAGAAGATGTGATGCATGATTTTGCAAAAAATGGCAGTTTTTTTACTTTTTTTCAGTCAAATCGTTAAAAATAGACAATTTCACTTTTAATTCCCCACTTCTCGCCATGAAATAATGCGATCATTGCCTCTGAATAGACCGAATGTAGCTACTGCTGTTGGGTTTTCCGTAAAGGGACCATTTCCAAGAGAGTCACTATTTGACCAATCATATTTTAACCAATCAAAACTATTGTAAGTAACGCCCATCTCACCAATATTTCCAGCGCTTGGTGCTGTTATTTCCAAACCTTTGGTTTCGCCATTAATAAAATTACCAGTTGTACCTACTTTAGCTGTTGGTGCCAAACTTATATTTGATAATGTCATTTTATTGACATTATAAGTACTACATTGATCATCAGTATTTAACACAAATTTACTGCCATCATAATATTGTGTTTTAAAGACTTGCGGTAAATTTTCAGTTTCAGGACCAAAACTATTTTCAATCACTAAGCGCCCAAAACGAATGTTCACACCTGATAAATTTGAAACATCCGTTAAAGAAGTCGCAACTACAGAGGTATCAGCGTCAGTTATACTTGAAACAGTTAAATTAAAATCAGCATCAAAATTTTTCACAAAAGCATTTACAGATCTTTGATAATAAAAATGATCGTCATCAGATAGCTTATAATGTAAAACACCTGCGTTTAATGGATTACCAAAATCAGCATGTGATGCATCTAAGTTATTCTGACTTAATCTCCCAGTCGATATATCACCATCAATGGGTAGTTTTAATGCATCTAGACCAAAAGTCGTGTTGTCCGTTACAGGTGATAGAACAGTAATATGAGTAGCCGACATTTTCATAAAATCGTCTGGAGAACCATCTGCATCTTCATAGTAATTTTTAGTCACTACATTATCGGCATTATAAGCGGTGATTTCTAAAATAGGATTAGCCAAATAATCTATGGTGCCTTTGGTTAAAGTAGCTTCATCTAATTGTCCGCTATAAGCAAATGTTGTTGCACCTAAGTTACAAGTGCTTTTTAATGTGCCGGCATTAAACACTGTTTGTTTAAAATGATCTGGGGTAAATCGTCCAAGTGCTACAGCACCTTGAGAAGACACGACCAAGCCTACACTACCGTAATCACGATCACGAACATCAACTGTAATTTGCCCTACTTCTGAATATTTCGCTTGGTTAGTGGAAATACCATTAGAGAAAGCCCCTAAAGAAATATCTTCAATAAATGCTGCCGAGGTAGTACTTAATATGCTACTAGCGCCTGTATAAGTAAAAGCGCCATCTACACTTGTTAGAAGTGTAGGGGCTGTTCGTTGCGCATATAATTGTAATTGTCCCTGCTGATAGTTTGTCGTGATATTACTTGGTGCTGTACCAAGGCTATTATAGGCAGTGATATTAAAATTAAAGCTTACACCTGCTTTTTGAGTAGGTCCTGTTGATTCTGTAATAACCAATTGATGTGGCGCCACCCAAAACGGTAATGAACTTCCCACTAGGTTAATACCTGCATTACTATAACTTGCGTGTAATAGAATTTCCCCGACATCTAAATATCGCGGCGAAGGAATAGTTGCGATGCTGTCACTACCAAAATTTAGCGTAACACTTGATGAAGGTGTTGAACCTTTAGCTATAGGAAGCCCATTAATTTCAAAGCTGTTACCAGGATTTGAACCATTTGGCGTTTTGTTTTCTTGTGATAAATTTACATCAACATTACCGGTAAATAAGCCTTCACATACGCCATTGTTATTATACAAAGCTTGTAAACGGACAGGAAAAGTATTCCCAGATATTTGATTACTAATAACTTCAGATGTACCACTATTGCCATTTAAAAACTTAAACCCAGCATCAGCAAACACTAAATTACAACTCCCTGCACTATTATCATTACATACCGTTGCGCTTGCTGGTGCGATGCTCGGGTTAGCAATGGAAAGTAAAATCGATTCAGGCGTTGTATAAGCAATATTGGTGGTGGTTGAACCGGTAAAAGTAATGTTATTGGTTATCGCAGGTGTGCCTGTAGCAACTACATCTAACGTTACCGTATCAGTACTTAAGGTACATGAGCCGTCATAAACATTGGTACAAGCTCGAATAGTCACAGTTTCAGGGTCACACGTTAGCCCGTTACCATCATGTACTATTTGATAATGATCAATAACGGGTTCTGAACATGGGTGGGTTTCGCCATAAATTTCCACTATTTGGCCTGCCGATAAAGCGCCTTGGTAAACTCGAACTTCATCCATGTTACCTGTAAAGCGACTATTGGTTTCTCCAGAATCTGTTTCACCGCCTATTGATGCGGGGCCATTATCAACGCCCCAGTTACCCGAGTATGTGTTACTGGTATTACCGCCAGTAATAACTTGCGCAACGCCATTAATATAAATTTGTCGAGTTTTAGCAATACTGTCATGTACCGCAGTTACAAACGTCCAAGTGTTAGGTGTAATAGAATTTACGGTATCAACACTAATGGGGCTAACACCTCTAGAGTAAAATCGTAATTTACCGTTACCCGGATCACCTAAACTAAAGCCATAACCCCGACTATTATTTTCATCATCAACAAAAATTCTAGAACCTGCATTAAGATTGCTAGGATTAATCCATGCCGTTACCGTAAAGCTTTCTTGTAAATTATCAAAGCTATTAGGCAATGCTATATAATCATTAACCCCATCGAACTCGCCATAACTACACGTTCCTGGATTGCCAGATATAGCTGGTGAATCACTCGCCGTTGTTGAGCCATTAATTGCCGTTGCGTTATAGTTGCCCGTTTGATCAACTACTTCACTTGCAGTACCAGACCAATTATTTTCTTCCATTTGATAATTAGCAATTAGCGATATACTGCAATTTGCGGCAACACGATTACTACCATCATAATTGTTTTCTGCCAATTGATTATTGTAAATAGACTGTATTTGGTCTGTACTTATAACCTGATCAAAAACCATAAACTCATCTAAAGGAGCACGAAAACCCTGAGCACCGTTTGTGCCGATAGAGTCAAATGACGTTCCAATATACATAAGTGTGCCAGTCGGTTTTCTATTAATGGTATCAACTAAAACGCCATCAATATAAAGCTTAGTCTGAGAACCACTATAAATGAGCACCATATGATGCCAATTATTATCAAGTGATGAAAATGAGAAGCTACCATTAGTCGAATTACTGCCATCGTATACCCCCCAACGCCAGGAATTATTGCGATCAAGATATAATAAATCGCCTCCTCCTTGCATTGCTCCAAGCACAAAATAACGGCTGTTAGAAGTTGATGTAGGTTTCTTAAACCATGTGGAAACACTAAAAGCACTTGGTACAGGGATTGAAGTTGTAAAATGCTGACTATAGTCAGCTATATCGGCAGCATTTTCAATTGCACCAAATTCTGTTGATAACAAAGAATTTTGACTAGTAGCAAAATAGTTAGTCATTTGATCAATTGTATCAGAAGGATTTCCTGTGTATTCACATTGATCAAAATGGAAATCTGCGATTGGTTCTGCGTCAGGTAACACAGGGCATGTTCTTGAGCTACCATCATAACCTAGCCCAGCATTTTGATTGTTGTAGATATCTTCAATTTCATCGGTGGAAATTGCACTATCAAAAACGAGAACTTCATCAATGAGACCTTCCCAGGCCTGACTCGCAGAAAATCCTCCACCAATACTGTCTTGTTCTTGCCCTAAAATTAAGCTTTGTATGTTTAACGATGATGATGAAAGAGTGATACAGCCTTGTAAGACATTATCTCGGTACAAACAATTTTGCGCACCTGAGCGCACCCAAACTAAATGGTGCCAATTATTATCAGCAATTGACGTTGTTGAAATATCACCATTGTGATTACCTTTCAAATGCGGCCTGAATCTTGCGCTATTATTAAACCACATGATGAGTTCATTACTGCTGCCACTTCCAGCGCCCGATAAAATACTTTGATTGCTCGTTTTTGCCGTTTTTACCCAGAGCGATATAGTAAAATCTGATTTTGAATTTAAAATATCTTCATCAAGAATGAGGTAATCCCCGGTTGTATTAGCAGATAAATCCACAGCATTGCACACTTTACCTGATGTTGGCTGTGTTGAAATTGCTCGCCCATGAAAACTACCTATAGAATCAAGCACTTCATTACTTGAACCGTCATAAGAGGTTTCATCAAAACGATATTCAACTAAAGGTGATGCTTTACCTTCACACATACCATTGAAGTCTGCATTGTTAATATAATCAGCATTATAATTAACCGAGGCACTACCTGAGCCAACTGA
>JAQWHO010000416.1 GCA_029249355.1 Thalassotalea sp. | reverse complement strand
GGTAAAAACAAATTTTCCAGATGTGATATCCACTTGCCCGCCAGCGAAATGTGGCGCGTAGATACCTTTTTTAACAGATTTGATAATATCCTTTGGATCATGTTCACCCGCAAGCATATAAGTATTAGTCATGCGCGGCATTGGCAAATGTGCATATGATTCACGGCGTCCATTTCCGGTAGGCTTAACCCCCATTAATGACGCGTTATGCTTATCTTGCATGTAGCCTTTTAATATACCTTTCTCGATAAGAACATTATATTGGGCAGGTGTTCCTTCATCATCGATGTTCAATGAACCTCGACGATTCGCTAAAGTACCATCATCGACAATTGTACAATGCTCTGATGTCACTTTTTGCCCAATTTTACCTGAAAACGCTGACGAACCTTTACGGTTAAAATCGCCTTCTAAACCATGACCGACAGCTTCATGTAACAGTACACCCGGCCAACCTGCGCCAAGTACTACTGGAAAGCTACCCGCAGGAGATTCAATCGCAACAATATTAACCAAAGCCTGACGTACCGCTTCTTCGGCATATGCTAAATATCGTGCTTTGTTACCCTCAACTTCAAAGAAATAACTGTAATCGGTTCTTGCTCCGCCACCAGCACTTGCTCGTTCACGCTTTCCGTTATCTTCAACTAATACTGAACAGTTCAATCTGACTAACGGTCGAATATCTGTAGCAAATGTACCGTCACTTGCGGCAACCAATACCTTTTCAAAAACGCCAGATAAACTGACGATAACTTGTTTTACACGACTATCTTGAGTGCGAGCATGCGCTTCAACTTCATGTAATAAAGTGATTTTCTGTTCTTGAGTCAAACTGCCAATAGGGTCAATGCCTTGAAAAATTTCCGGTTGCGTTTGTGATTTAAATGCTTGAACAGTGCCGTTTTTTCCTGCGAATGCAATACCTTTTGCGGCATCTGCAGCTTTCGTTAATGCTTGAGCTGAAATGTCATCAGAATAAGCAAAGCCGGTTTTTTCACCAGAAATAGCACGAACACCAACGCCACGCTCAATATTATAGGACCCCTCTTTAACCACACCATCTTCAAGCATCCACGACTCGTGTGAACTCGATTGAAAGTATAAATCCGCTAAATCGACATTACGTTGGTAAATTCGGTTCAAAGTGTCATTCAAAAAGCTTCTATCTATTTGGCTATCGGCCAAGAGCTCACGCTCAACATTATTCATATTATTTCAACTTGTTACTTCAATGTGGTAGTAAATCGGTTATGTTCAGCTACGGGTATAGCTGTACGAATTTTAGATATTTCGGTTAAACAAACATCAACACTAATTGAACCTTGCCTTTCTGCCCGGCAGGCTAATATTTCACCCCATGGACTGATGATCATACTATGACCCCATGTTTCACGTCCATTTTCATGTTGACCTTGCTGCCCCGCGGCAACAATATACACTTGATTCTCAATAGCTCTTGTACGTAATAATGTTTCCCAGTGCGCTTTACCGGTAACTTGGGTAAACGCACTTGGTACGGTAATAATTTGTGCACCTAACGTTGTTAATTGACGATATAACTCAGGAAAACGTAAATCATAACAAACCGTTAAACCAACATTAACTTGATTCATATTGGCGGTAACTAGGTTATTACCTGCTTGAGTATAACGTGATTCACGATAACTCTTTTCATTATCGTCAACATTAACATCAAATAAGTGAATTTTATCATATTGCGCTATTTGTTCACCACAGGATAAAAAGGCACAGCTGCTGTTGGTAAATTTATCCGAATCGGGTTGATAAAGCGGAATGCTACCTGCAACAAGGTTAACGGCATATTTTTTAGCTAACGTAGACAATTGCTTTACTAATGCATTATCTGAATAGGTTTCTTTTGCTAATGCTAATTGTTCAGCGTCTTTACCGCCAAAAAATAAACAACACTCAGGTAAAACCACTAAATGATTCTCGCTAAATGCTAATTTAGATAATTGTTGTTCTATCTCTGATAAGTTCGCTGCAACATTAGGCGTTGATGTAAGCTGAATAGCCGTTAATTTAACCATCTTTTTCATCCGGGTTATTTTGCCCTTTCTCGTCAATAATGCCTTTTTCAAGCGGAATATTGCCTAGCTTCTCATTTTTAATCTCGGGGATGTTTTCAACAATTTGTGGAGGAGAATCACGGCCAACACTAATATTTTGCGTTTTACGATCAACCACTTTAAAGCTAGGTTCACTGATTAGCCCGGTTACTTCAAACTTATATTCTGAAACTACTTGTGAAGTGATCACTTCATCAATAGCAATACCGGCTAAAAACGTGACAGGATTTAATGTCGCGATCCAAGCAATCGCAGGTAAACTTGATGTCACATTCGGTTTATATGACATACGATAATCCAATATTTCTTTATTTAGATCTGTATTGCCAATAACCGATAAATCCCCTGCAGAGCCTTTTAAGAAAGTGTTTTTAGTGTAAATAATACCGTTTTTAAGATGAAAATCCCCTGTAACTTTACTGTAGAACATGCCGTCACTAAAGATATCTCTAAAATCAAATTTAAGCTTTCTAACTAACGATTGTAAACTAAGAATTGAAAATGCTCTTGCTTGATCAGGCACTTCAGCTAAATACCCTTCATCAAGTTCGCCATTAATATCACCATTAATATTAGCAACGGAAAAATCTTGCGGCCCACCGAGCCAATTCAATTTAAAGCTTGATTTTAAACCACTGTCTTTGACCGTTGATGAAATACCCAAACGTTCGAGTTCACGTTCAATATCTTTGGTATTTAAGTCACCAGTTATGTTTGTTATTGACGACTTTTGATCGTGCTGCCATTGACCATTGAACGATAATTTATTGTTTTTTCTTTGAGAAACGAAATTATTTACCACTAATAAATCATCACTTTTTCGTTCAAGTTTAAAATTGACACTGCCTAAATTTAAGTTTCCATAAGTACAATCGGCACAATTTACCTGGAGAGGTGGCACATTGTTAAAAAATTCATCATTAATCCTAATATCAAAAGGCTGAGGCAGTGACTGTTCAGCAAAATCAGTAGGCTCAGATATTGTTTTAGTGGTATCGAGTTCATCAGTTGATGACTTGGTAAAAAGTTTTTTTTCTGGCGCTAAATGAATAAAATCTGCATTTACATCAAGGCCCTGAGTATGCCAGTCCGGATAAAACTTAACTTTAGCTCGAGCTTCTTTACTGGTTAACTCTAATAACCACCAACTTAATTCATCTTCTAAATTAAATGAAACACCGTGAATCGCTTCGTTAAGAAAAGTAAATTCAGCCACCTTCCCGCGAATACGTTGAGGTTTATCGAGCAATGAAGGCGCCGACTCAGGCTCACTTGTACTTGAAGCAGGTAAACTATCAATAATATCACCGACAAACGGTTGCTATTGCTCAAAGTTAGCTTCGGCTAAATTAGTGGTGATATGAAAACCACTCATCGGTAAATACATTTCTTCGTCACCCAAAATAAGGTGAGCTTGGG
Source organism: Thalassotalea sp. (assembly GCA_029249355.1). Lineage (GTDB taxonomy): Bacteria > Pseudomonadota > Gammaproteobacteria > Enterobacterales > Alteromonadaceae > Thalassotalea_H. Next base: position 1,193 of record JAQWHO010000416.1, on the reverse strand, counting down.
TAAAAGAAACGCGTTGATGATTTAAGTTGCCATAAAAATTCAGATCTTCGCCGATTTTAACATCCAATCTTGATTGATCTTGATTGCCGTAGACACTAGCTTTCGCTATTTGTTCTTCATCAATATTTTTATCAAAAGGTGCAGGGAAATTAAATTGTGTTTGAGCTAAGTTAGATTGAATATCGAGTTGATAGGAAAACTGCCCATCATGAAAATTCTTTATCGCTAAAGCACCTTGCCAGTCTAATGAACCGTTACCATAAGGCTTAAGTAATTTCGGTAATTGTGCAAGCCATTCTTTATCTTGCCATTTAGCATCAATGTTTATATCTGTTTGATAATGTTCTTCTTTATTATAAGCGTTTACTTCAAGCGTTAATGGCATATTTCGCCACAGTAAATTTAATTTATCAGTGACTATTTTTTCATTTTCAAACATCAATGTACCGTTCACTTGAGAAAAGTTCATTTGAGGTGTTTGTAGGGCAATTTTATTATTATTAAACGCTATTTTTCCTTTGGCTATAGCGTTATCGGTATCATCAAGAGGAAGAGATAAAAGGAATTCACCGGCAATATTTTCACTGATCACTACTTTTTCAAGCACTGCACCAACACTTTCATTTAAAGGACTAGTGATCATTAAATTAGTCACAAGAAGCGGTGCAGTATTTTTAAATTTAGCATCAACAGACAGTATCGAATCTTGTGATAAATCGGTGATTCCTGCAGTTACGCCCTTAACATCAATACCACTTAATAATCCTTCGCGACCGGTGATCATCATACTGTTATTAGTAAAATTTAAGTTGGCGTTAAAGTGATTAATTGCAGGCCAGTCTTTTTCAAACTTAAAAGTAGCACCAGCAAGTTCAGCATCGACAACAAATGTGCCTTTTTTCTCAGGGTAAGGAAAACGACTTAAAGGCCCTTGAATCAAAACCAATGCTTGTTCGAGTTTCCCTTGCAGCAATGCACCATTTAAATAATTCACTAAATCATCGCCCATTAATAAATGAGGGTAAAATGATTGAGCATAAATTGCATTACCGTCAAAAGCGGTTGCTAATAATGATAATTCTACTTCTTTGTCTTGCTCTGAAAACACACCTATTTCAGCATTTAGTTTAATTTCATCAGAAGTAAAATGCACATTGTCACTGGTGAGTTGCCAACCGTTTTCAGCAAATTTA
>JAQWHO010000415.1 GCA_029249355.1 Thalassotalea sp. | reverse complement strand
CATATTATTGCTCTTTTTTGTTTCAGGCTTTATCTTAAAAACTTAAATTAGGTTTAGTTATCGATTCTGTCTAAGTGCTTTACTTGGTTTTCTAATGAATTTTTAATTGAATATTCAGTAATTACGTCGTCTAAACCTTTATAATGTTCAGCTTTTGCATACTCAGCAAGAGAGTCATTAACAAATAAAAGGTAAGTACATTCATCTTGAGTGGTTATACCATCTGATTTCACGTGTTGAGTACGATAAAACAATACTTGGTAATTTGTGTCTTTAGATTTTTTAGCTTCTGTAATATCGGGGCTACCAAGTTTTTCTATAGCCTGATCAAAAGTAAATTCACCCAATTTTAGTTTACTAATAAACTGTCTATTGTAGGCTTCTCTGTCTTCCCATTGCATATTCGCTGGGCTGTCATCATAAAAACTCACTACCAATGCTACGAAAACTCCGTAAGCTGCTAATGCTAGTAAAATGCGCGAAATGACCTTTTTGTTCATGTTGACCTTTAAATACGGGAATAAATGTTAAAATTTTGTATAGCATAACTATATGCGAAAATGATTGAAAGTTTTTAACCATTAAACGCGACAAATAGTCGTTTTATCGCATAATATGCGCTTAAAAGTAGCTAATTAATACTGGTTTCAGTGTTGGGGTCAGTTAAACGAATATCTTTTAAGTTAAAACCTAGCGGGATATCTTGCTTTAATTGGAGGAGTTTTTTGCTCAATTCTATTTGCTCGCTATGCTGCTTAAATTTTTCATTGATACTACTTTTTAAGTTATTGGCGACCAAAATGGAATTTAATGAGCCGTATTGATTTAATAAAGATGAAGCGGTTACTTGCCCAATACCTGCTACCCCAGGAATTTTATTCGTCGAATCGCCGGTTAACGTCCATAAATCGAGTAATTGGTCAGGCTTAACATCAAACTTTTCTTTGACGTAGTTAGTATCGAGGTAACGACGATTAAAATAATCGTAAACTTCAATGTTTTGATTTAATAAAGAAAGAAAGCATTTATCCGTTGAAATAATCGTGACTTTTTGACCTCGAAGGGCAACTTTAATAGCTAAAGTTGCAATTAAGTCATCAGCTTCATCTTCATCAGAGATTAACGAGTCGACATTTTGCGCCATAAAAGCATCTTGAATATCAATTAATTTAGCTGATAAATGCTCAGGCATCTTTTTTCTACCCTTTTTATAATCAGGGTATATTGCATATCGCCAACAAGGTTTAATACTGTCAAATACCGCAAGTGCATGACTAGGTTGCTGTAAATCTAATATTTTATTTAATGCTTGGCTACAGGCTTTTTGGGTATTAAATAGCACTTGTTTTTTGGTGTTTTCAGCGAGTTCATTATTTAATAAAAAAGGACGCTCTTGTACCGCATATATGCGTCTAATTAAATTTAAAGCGTCAATTAATACTACATGCACTGACATTACTTTTCCTTTATGACCTGATAACAAGGTACATATTCACTGCCTGGTAATTTCATGCGTTGTTGCTCTACAAAGGAGGCGAGTAACTCATCCATTAATGACATTATGCAACTATCACCTGTTATCTGAAAAGGTCCATGTTGTCGGATTTCTTTAATACCTTCTGATTTAACGTTTCCTGCGACAATACCTGAGAATACTCGACGCAAATTAGCAGCAAGTGTTGCAATATCTAAGTCAAAACTTATTTTATTTTCAGCCATGTTTTTATGTGAAGGTTCGAAAGGTTGTTGAAAATCGTTTTCGATCACTAATGACCAGTTAAAGTGATAAGCATCACCTGTTTGCTTACGATAATCTAATACTTCGTTTAAACCTGCTTTCATACTTTTTGCGACATTTGCAGGATCATCAACAATAATTTGGTAGAGGTTTTGCGCTTTTTCTCCCAAGGTAGCACCAATAAATGCGTCTATTTTCTCAAAATATGCAGCACTTGATGCTGGACCCGTCAGAATGATAGGTAACTTTTGGGCTTGGTTTTTCGGATTAAGCATTATCCCTAAAATATATAGTAGTTCTTCAGCTGTTCCTGCACCGCCAGGAAAAATAATAATGCCATGAGAAATGCGAACAAAAGCTTCAAGACGCTTTTCAATGTCAGGCATAATTACCAGCTCATTGACAATAGGGTTTGGTGGCTCCGCGGCAATAATACTAGGTTCAGTTAAACCAATATATCTACCGTGATTATTACGTTGTTTTGCATGACCAATCGTAGCGCCTTTCATGGGGCCTTTCATTGCGCCAGGTCCGCAACCAGTACATATATTAAAACCTCGAAGACCTAATTGATAACCCACTTCTTTAGTATATTTATATTCTTTGTGGTTAATCGAGTGCCCACCCCAACATGTAATTAAATTAGGCTCACTATCAGGCATAATTACATTCGCATTTCTTAGGATGTCAAAGGTGACATGCGTAATGTTTTCGGTATCTGGAGATATTTTTTTATAACGCTCACTGGTGAACAGAATATCTCTTAATACTGCTGATAAATGCTCTTGAATGCCGAGAATTATTTTACCGTCAACTAAAGCGTGTTCAGGAGGGTTTTCTAACGCAATTTTTACACCACGTTCACGACGTAATACTTGAATATGAAAATCTTGAAATTGTTGATAAATGGCTTCGGCATCATCGGTATGACTACCTGAGTTAAGTACTGCCAGTGAACAATTTCGATAAAGGTTATATAACTTACTTGAAGCTGACTGTTGAAGTTGACCAACTTCGACAGGAGAGAGTAACTTCATATTTCCAACAGGATCTAACTGTATATGCATATATAGTTCCTTTAAATAATTTATTTAGGTTATTGAATATATAACTCTATTTTTTCCTTCTTCTTTCGCTTTATAAAGTGCTGTATCCGCTCTTTCAAAGGCTATGTGAACGTTATCGTCTGTTTTTATATGAGTAACACCTACAGATAAAGTCATAGACACTTTATTGTTTTTAAATTTAAACGGTAGTTTAGCGATATTTGACTTTAATGAGTTAAGCTTCTGAATGACTTCATCTTTATCTTTGCCTCTGAAAATAAATACGAATTCTTCACCACCATAACGAGCGATAAATGCGTCATTTTCAAGATACTTTTTAAAAGTACTCGCAAGCACTTGGAGTGTTTTATCCCCAGCAGTATGCCCATAGGTATCATTAATTCTTTTGAAGTCATCCAGATCTGCAATTGCTATCGCTAATGAACCACCATTATGTTGGTATCTAACTATTTCTGTTGCAAAATATTCATCAAAAGCTGCTCTGTTATTTAACTTGGTTAATGCGTCTTGTAAGCTTTTAGCTTGCTGTTCTTGTATACGTTTTTCAAAGGTAATGCTTTGCTCTTCGAGCTTTTCTATTTTGTCTTGCATATCAACAAGTTTTCGTTCTAACTCAGCTTGCAATGTGCTTTCTAACAAGGTTTTTTCATCAAGAGTTGAGGCAATAGCTTTTAACTTGCCACTAATATCTACTTTAATATCAACTAATGAATTTGCCGCATCTAGCCCTTTCGCCATATCAGTAATTTGGCTTTGTAGTTGAGTATTTAGTTGTTGATGCTTTTTATTGCACTTATCTTGTGTAGAAATCGTACTTTTTACAGCGGATTGAATGGTTGAAAGCGTTTCACTTAATGTTGATAAAAAAACCTTCGCTGTATTTCTTTCATGTACTAAATCGTGACTGATAACATCGAATGCCGCTAAAAAACTGTTTAGCAGTTTTTCATTCGGCATATTTTCATTGAGCTCTGATTTTATTTTCAGTAATTGATTCTGATACTGACGAGAAACATTAACCTTAGTTAAAAAATCAGTAAAACGTTTAATGATTTTTTGATCAGTCGATGAGGTGTTTTCAGTGCTTTTAGAAGGAAGCTTTTGTTGATTTAATAACCCCCCCCGTATTCGTCGCTACATTGTCTTTCTTTAATGCGGCTTGATAGAAAACCACCAATTGGCTCATTAACGGGACATATTGAGCTAAAGCATCTTTTGTATCTTCGTT
>JAQWHO010000414.1 GCA_029249355.1 Thalassotalea sp. | reverse complement strand
GTGAGATTTATACTGAGTAGCAATACCAATTTTTTTAATACCGGAATTAATACAGTTAGATAATGGAAAATCAATGATCCTGAATTTACCACCAAAATAAACGGCTGGTTTTGCGCGTCTATTGGTTAATTCGTATAAGCGGGAACCTCTTCCTCCCGCTAAAACCATTGCAAATGTTTCTCGAGTTAAATTACTGATGTTACGATTTTCATATTTGGGCATAACGCCTCCTTTTCAAACATTATTTAACAATCACTAATCGCCAAATCACTTATAACATGGCTAAAGTTTCCATATTTCATCTCGATACTGTCTGATCGTATGATCACTCGAAAACACACCACTGGCCGCAGTGTTTAAAATACTCTTTTGGGTCCACAGCTGTTGATCTTTATAGCATTCATCCACACGACGTTGAGCTTTAAAATAACTGTCAAAATCATAAGCTGTTAACCACATATCATTGGGATCACGAATGGTATTAATAATTGAATCAAAAATATTCGGTTCAAATAAATTAAAGTGACCACTTTCTAACAAATGCATTACTGCCGATAATGTTTCAGAATTAGCAATAATGTCGTTGGGTTGGTAATTTTCACGAATAGTCGAAATTTCATGAGCTTGTGCACCAAATAAGAAGAAGTTATCCGCACCAACGGCATCTCTAATTTCAATATTTGCGCCATCTAAAGTACCGATGGTAAGTGCACCGTTCATCATGAATTTCATATTCCCAGTACCCGATGCTTCTTTACCTGCGGTTGAAATTTGTTCTGACAAATCGGTAGCTGGGCAAATAATTTCCATCGCCGAAACATTGTAATTGGGAATAAAAGCGACCTTTAAGTACTTAGCAGCTTTAGGATCTAAATTGATAGTATCAGCTACATTATTAATTAATTTAATAATCTCTTTCGCCATTACGTAACCCGGTGCGGCCTTACCGCCAATAAGCACACAACGTGGCGTAATATCCGCTGTATCACCCTTACGAATACGATCATATAAGCCAATAACATGCAAAATATTCAGTAATTGACGTTTGTATTCATGAATACGTTTTACTTGCACGTCAAACATCATATCAACATTAAATTTAACCCCTGTTGCTTGTTCAACAAAGTCAGCTAAAACCATTTTGTTTTCTTTTTTACTTGCTTGCCATTTTTTTTGAAAGGCTTTCTCTTCTGCAAATTTCCCCAACATTGCAACATCGGCAAAATCAGCTACCCATGTTTTACCAATTTTACTCGAGATGAGTTCAGCAAGACTTGTGTTGCAATGAGACAACCAACGACGCGGGGTAACACCGTTCGTTTTATTATTGAATTTTTCTGGCCATAGTTGATAAAAGTCGTTAAATAACCCTGCCTTTAATAGTTCGGTATGCAGTGCTGCAACACCATTAACAGAATAACTTCCCACAATAGCTAAATGTGCCATTCTCACTTGTGGTTCGTGTCCTTCTTCAATGATTGACAACTGGCGTTGTTTTTGAGAATCACCCGGCCATGAAACAGCTACTTGTTGAAGAAAACGAGCGTTAATTTCATATATTATTTCTAAAATGCGCGGTAGTAAATTTTCGAATAAACTTACTGGCCATTTTTCTAACGCTTCAGGTAATAGGGTATGGTTAGTATACGCCATGGTTTGTGAAGTAATATCCCATGCGTCATCCCATGAAATACTATAATCATCCATTAAAATACGCATCAATTCAGCAACCGCAATACTAGGGTGCGTATCATTTAATTGAAAAGTATTTAGTGCGACAAATTGTTCGAAATGATTGCCATAATTTTCAATATAACTGTTGATGGTATCTTGCAATGAGGCCGAAGATAAAAAGTATTGTTGGCGTAAGCGAAGCTCTTTACCATTTTCACTACTGTCATTTGGATACAGCACCATGGTAATTTGTTCGGCGAGATTCTTTCTAGCCACTGATTCGGTATAACTACCGGCGTTAAACTCACCAAGGTCGAACTCATCAGTTGCTTCAGACTTCCATAACCTTAACGTGTTGACAATGCCGTTTTGGTATCCAGGAATAGGCATGTCGTAAGGTACGGCTAATACATCTTGGGTATTATTCCATTGACGGTACTGCTGACCACTGCGTTTAGTAATGACATCAACATGACCAAAAAATTTAATTCTTATGGCTTTTTCAGGTGCAGCAATTTCCCAAGGATTACCATTACGTAACCAATTATCTGGGTGTTCTATTTGATTACCATTTTTAATTTCTTGATTAAACATACCGTATTCGTAACGAATGCCATAACCAATAACCGGTAAAGCTAAACTTGCGCAGCTATCTAAAAAACATGCAGCTAAACGCCCTAAACCACCATTACCTAAGCCAGCATCATGCTCAGCCTGCTCAACATTTTCTAAGTCACAACAATAACCTTTAAGGGATTCACGAACAGTGTCATCTAAATCTAAATTCAAAATAGCATTATTAAGTGTTCGTCCCATTAAAAACTCTAATGATATATACCCAACACGGCGTTGATGTTTTCCTCTAGTTGCGCGTGTTTTTCTCCATTGAGCAACCAAACGGTCACGAATAGTGATGGCAAGCGCGTTGTAAAGATATAAATGAGAGTCTTGTACTTTGTCTCGACCTAATGAAAAATGGAAATGTCGCGCCAAATCTTCTGCAAAGGTGTGTTCATTCATTAAAACACTGTCGTCTGATGCAGTGATTTCACATAGGGTATTTGGTTTATTCATCAATGGGTAAATCCTATTTATTATTTAATATTTAATAAAACAATCGTTGAAAATGGTGCCATGGTGATCATTCGTTCTGCAGGAATATTTCGTACTTCCTTTTGCTCAGTGCTCGAACTAGTATCAATAATTACTTGCCAATGTTTTACGGTGTCAATATTTGGTAATTGAAATTCAGTCGGTTCTTTTCCTGCATGAAAAAGACATAACATTACGGGTGAATCTGGTGCTTTCTCTTCTATCAAATACCCTAAAGTCGCTGCCTGATGAGAATGCCAATGCTCTTTTTGCATAGCAAACCCTGACTGATGGAACCAAGTAATATTTACAGCCGATTCTATATCGTCAGCATGAATGAAACGATCATGCGCTAGCATAGAAAAGCGTTTTCTTAATTGCGTCAAACTGGCTACAAAGGGTTTTAGGTCTTCAGCATATAAAGCATCACCATCCCAATTAAGCCAATTAATGTCGTTATCTTGGCAATAAGCATTGTTATTACCTTTTTGACTACGCCCTACTTCATCACCAGCAAGTATCATAGGTACACCCTGAGAAAGCATTAAGGTTGCCAGCATATTTTTAATTTGACGTAACCTAAGTGCTAAAATATCTTTATCGGTTGTTTCACCTTCAACACCATGATTATGTGCAAAGTTATCGGAATGACCATCCCTGTTATTCTCACCATTCGCTTCATTATGGCGATCTTGATAGCTCACTAAATCATGTAAAGTATTACCATCATGGCTACAAAGAAAATTGATACTGGCATAAGGCTGACGACCATCATGTTCAAAAATATCACTTGAACCATGAATTCTACGCGCGAATTCTGGCAACATTCCTTTATCACCACGCCAATAACGTCTAATGGTATCTCGATAGCGATCATTCCATTCAGACCATGGAGCAGGAAATCCGCCTAGTTGATAGCCGCCTGGGCCAATATCCCAAGGCTCTGCAATCACTTTTACACTACTAAGCACGGGATCTTGTAAAACAGCATCTAAAAAGCCATTACTTTTATCAAAACCTTGTAGTTCACGTCCAAGAATTGTGGCTAAATCAAACCTAAAGCCATCAACACCCATAACCTGAACCCAGTAACGTAAACTGTCCATTACCATTTGCAAAACACGAGGGTGACTAATATTTAGCGTATTGCCACAACCGGTATCGTTTATGTAATAGCGTTGCTCAGCAGGATTCAAACGATAATAAGAGCTATTATCTATCCCTCTAAAACTT
>JAQWHO010000413.1 GCA_029249355.1 Thalassotalea sp. | reverse complement strand
CCTAAAAAGCTGAGGATTGGCGTACCTATTAATAGGGTCAACATTAATGCTAAATAACTATTTTCATCTAAATTAAGCAGTAGAGCGAGTAATGGTGCGGCAAAAATAAGGGGCAAACCGGTTAAGCACCAATGCGCAATGATTTTAGCTAAAACGATAATAAACAAAGGATGGGGGCTTAATAACATTTGCTCTAAAGAGCCGTCTGCATGATCTGATTTAAATAATCGATCGAGAGACAGTAAAGTTGAAAGTAAAGCTGCTACCCAAATAATGCCGGGAGCGATTCTAGCTAAGGTATTTGATTCAGGCCCTATGCCTAGAGGGAATAAGGTAATAACGATAATAAAAAATAGTAAGGGGTTTAAAATGTCGTCTTTGTGCCGAAAAGCAATGGTTAAATCACGTTTGAATATAAGCATAAAAGCTTCTCTATATGAAAGAGATTCTTTTAATTCGATGGTGATGTTATTGCTTTTATTCATGGTATAAATCAATTATTTCTTTTTTAAAAAAAACGATATTCTAAGGTGATTTTTTTATATAAATCTTTATCAATCGTTAAATCTTGATGGGTGGTTAAAATAACACAACCACCATTTTTAGCATGATTAACCATTAATTCTTCTAATTTTTTTACGCCATTTTTATCGATGGCAGTAAATGGCTCATCTAAAATCCAAATAGGCGCTTTACTTTGCCATAGCTTTGCAAGAGCAATACGGCGATGTTGTCCGGCACTTAAATGAGAAGCCAGTGCATCTTCAAAACCTAATAAGCTAACTTCACTGAGTGTTTTTTCAGCTTCTGTTGAACCTAAACCACTTAAACTAAGATTAAATTCGAGATTTTCTTGCGCGGTCATTTCACCTTTAATACCAGCTAAATGCCCAATGTAAAGTAAGTTTTGATTGAATAACTCACGCTCTTCATGAATAAAGGTATTATTGAATAGTACATGCCCTTCATAAGGTTGAGAAAGGCCGGCTAGAATTCTTAATAAACTTGTTTTTCCTGCACCGTTTGGTCCTTCAACTTGAATAATATCACCGCAATTTATCGAAAAATTGAGGTTTTCAAATAAAATACGTTCTTCACGAATGCACGTTAGTTGATTGGCGCTGAGTAATAAAGGTGAGTTTGTTGACATTTATTTAAATAATGATCTGATTTTATTGTTTTTCTTTATCTTGTTACCCATTATTTTAGATAAAAGATAATTTAAATGGCTTGATCTAGATCCTACTATAGATAATGAATTTATCATACCATTACCGCAGTTTTACTGCTGCAGTCACTTTTAAATAATTTTTAAAATAAGATGCCACTCTTTAATGAAGTTTACCTATAAACAGTGCTAATATTGCTGCAATTTTTCATCGCCTTGGAATTTTTCCATAAAGGCGTGTTTTTACACCGACGATCACTCTTAAGCGTGATCAGTACCGATAACATTCGGAGATTTATATGATTCCTGAGTTAGGCCATTTTGCCTTAATCATTGGTTTGGCTTTCGCTATTTGTTTAAGCATTATACCGTTAATTGGTGTATACGCTGGACAAGAAAAGTTAACTAGTTACGCAAAGCCTTTAACTTTTGGCATGTTTGCCTTTACGGCTATAAGCTTAATTATTTTAGCTTATTCATTTGTTATCGATGATTTTTCTGTCAAATATATCGCCAGTCATTCAAATTCACTTTTACCTTATTATTTTAAAATAAGCGCAGTGTGGGGCGGTCATGAAGGGTCACTTTTACTATGGGTATTTGCACTTACAGCTTGGACAATGGCTGTGGCTAAATATAGTAAAGGGATAGATGAAGCATTTATCGCTCGAGTATTAGCCGTATTAGGTATGGTGGCGGTTGGTTTCATGTTATTTACGTTAATGACATCAAATCCATTTGATCGTTTATGGCCAGTTGTACCTGCTGAAGGAAGAGATTTAAACCCATTATTACAAGATGTTGGCTTAATTATTCATCCTCCAATGTTGTATTTTGGTTATGTCGGTTTTGCGGTTAGTTTTGCTTTTGCCATCGCCGCTTTAATGGTGGGTAAACTTGATTCTGCTTGGGCTCGATGGGCAAGACCTTGGGTGATCGCCGCATGGATTTTTCTAACACTTGGTATCGCGCTGGGTAGTTGGTGGGCGTATTACGAATTAGGTTGGGGTGGCTGGTGGTTTTGGGATCCAGTAGAAAATGCTTCTTTTATGCCATGGTTAGTGGGTACTGCATTAATTCATTCATTAGCAGTAACTGAAAAGCGTGGTACTTTTAGAAACTGGACTGTGTTATTAGCCATATTTGCTTTTAGTTTAAGTTTATTAGGCACATTTTTAGTACGCTCTGGCGTGATTACTTCAGTACATTCATTTGCATCTGATCCTACGCGTGGTGCTTTCATATTACTACTACTGGCGATTGCTGTGGGTGGTTCGTTTACGTTATTTGCCTTTAGAGCATCTAATGTTGCAAGCTTTAGTCGTTTCTCACTTTATTCACGAGAAACCGCTTTGTTGCTATGTAACATTATTTTGGTTGTTGCTTGTGTGACTGTGCTACTTGGCACTATTTATCCGTTGATTGTTGATGCATTTTCTTTAGGTAAAATATCTGTTGGTCCTCCGTATTTTAACGCAGTATTTGTTCCTATTATGAGTCTGCTTTTTATTATCATGGGCATTGGGCCTCTTATTCGCTGGAAAAAAGCGAAAAAAGGTGAGCTTCGCAAACAAATAGTAAAGCCATCCGTTATTAGTATTGCATTAGGTTTAGCTTTCCCGTTTTTTTACGACGGTGAGTTTAATTTATTAGCGAGCTTCGGGATTATGCTGGCTTTATGGGTTTCACTGGTTGTTGTTAAAGATTTAAGAAACCAAGCAAAAAATAAACAAGGAAATTACTCTTTTAATAAAGTGACGTTAAGTCAGTGGGGCATGACCATTGCGCATATGGGCATTGCTGTCACAATTGTCGGCGTTACATTAGTTTCAACTTATGAAAAAGAGCTAAGCGTTAAAATGTTTACCAATGATACAATTAACGTTTCTGGTTACGACGTAACGTTTAAAGGAATTAAAGCCGTAAAAGGACCTAATTATAATGCTGAGCAAGGACAAATTGAGATTCATCAAGATGGTGATTTTGTTGCATTATTAAAACCTGAGCGTCGTACTTATTTAGTACAAACAATGGGGATGACAGAAGCGGGAATTGATCCAGGTTTATTTAGAGATGTGTATGTGGCTCTTGGTGACCCTCTAGCAGATGGAGCTTGGGCTATTCGCGTTCATTTCAAACCTTTCGTGCGTTGGATTTGGTTAGGCGCAATATTTATGGGTTTAGGCGGTTTTTTAGCCATGCTTGATAAACGTTATCGTCGTAAAAAAGTAGCAAAGGCAGAACATGCTTCTCATTTAACAGAAACAAAACCTGTCGTTGAAGGAGCATAATGGATGAATAAAATAATACGTTTTATTCCGTTAATTCTGTTTGTTGCTTTAGGCATAATATTATATCGAGGTTTAGCGCTTAATCCTCAACATATGCCTTCTGCACTTGTTGGGCAAAAAATGCCTGAATTTGTGTTAACTCAGTTGTTAAAACCTAAGGTTATGCTCACTGAAAAAAATTTAGTGGGAGATATAAAGTTATTAAATGTTTGGGGAACGTGGTGCGTTTATTGTAAATACGAACACCCTTATTTAGTGGATATTGCACAAAGTGGTCGCGTGGCTTTATACGGTTTGAATTATAAGGATGATCGTGACGACGCTGCTCAGTGGCTCAAAGACTATCAAGACCCTTATCGCTTATCTATTTTTGACCCGCTCGGTAAGCTAGGTATTGAATTAGGCGTAACTGCGGCGCCTGAAACCTTTGTTATTGATAGCAAAGGTTTTATACGAATGAAGCATGTTGGCCCTATTGATGGAAAGGTTTGGCAAGATAAATTTTTACCGTTAATAGAAACGCTTGAGAAAGAATTAAAAGGAGTGTCGTCTTAATGAAATACCTCATTATAACAGTACTTTTTCTTCTTACTTTTTCAATAAGTGCCTGGGAAACAGATACCTATGTTTTTCACGATGAAGTCACCGAGATTCGTTACAAAACGTTGGTTAAAGAATTGAGATGCCCTAAATGTCAGAACCAAAATTTAGCAGATTCTAATTCTCCCATTGCTGCAGATTTACGAAGAGAAGTTTTTGAATTACTCGAACAAGGTAAATCAGACGGCGAAATAGTTAACTTTATGGTAAAACGTTATGGCGAGTTTGTATTGTATCGCCCTCAAGTATCAAGTTTGACCTATGTTTTATGGTTTGGTCCTGCGCTATTGTTGCTTATTGGCGTTATTGTTGTTGTACAGATATTACGTAAAAAACCAGTAGAAAAAGAAACGGTTGTACTCTCTGAAGAACAGAAAAATAAATTAGCTCAAATATTAAAAGATAAATAATTTATGTTAGAACTCCTTGTAATTGTTGTTGCCTTTATCCTTTTGTTGCTCATTATTGTGTGGGCACATTATCTTACTCAAAACCGTCATAATTTGACTATTGATAATAGTTTTCGCGATGAAACGAATGTTCGTTTATACCATGAGCACAAAGCTGAGATTGAAAGAGACTTTCAGCAAGGTGGTTTAGACAAAGAAAGCTACGAATATTTAGTTGCAGAACTTGAACAAAGTTTATTACAAGACATTCAAGACAATGCCAGTGAAGCTAGTCAAACTAGTGATGAAGGATCATCGTTATCTATTATGTGGCCGACAATTATTTCGCTGTTTATCATTGTTTTTAGTGTCGGCTTGTATAACGATAGAGGCTCAATGGAGCTGATCGCAAATACACCAAAATCTCAAGGCAACCATCAAGAACTTGACGAACAACAACGTATTATTGTTGAAATTCAAAAGCTAAAAAAAGCCACCGAGCAAGAACCACAAAATTCAGATGCTTGGTATAGTTTAGGCCAAGCTTTAGTGGGGATTGGCGAATTTGATGACGCATTAACTTCCTTCGATAAAGTGATTGAAATAGACGGTGAACAAGCTGATTTATTTGGTGCTAAAGCGCAAGCAAGTTATTACAAGAATGAGCAAAAAATTTCCGAAGAAGTGCAATATTATATCGATAAAGCGCTGTCTTTAGATGCTAAAGACCCATCAACGAATATTTTGTTGGGGATGAATAACTTTATCAATAAAAACTATCAGCAGGCGATAGATTACTGGCAAGTCATCGTTAATGAAAATAGACCAAGCGTTAATATTGAAGCGCTTAAAGGTGCTATTATTGAAGCACAAAGTCGTTTGTCGCTAACAGGTGGCAAAGAGAATGTTGATATAAGCGATACTGGCCCGCAATTATCATTGCATGTCAGCGTAAGTGAAGAAATTTTAACTCAGCTTAGTGCAGGTGAAGATAAGGTTGTTTTTATTTACGCAATTCCAAGTGAAGGGTCGAGAATGCCACTAGCTGCTATAAAAGTACAAGCAAGTGACCTTCCTATTGACGTTGTACTCAATAATCAAAGAGCGATGACACCTCAAGCTAAATTGAGTGATGTTGAGCAAGTAAGTATTTTTGCCATTATTTCTAATACCGGTGGTGCAGGTATCAAACCGGGTGATTTTAAAGCTGAAATAACCGGTGTCAGTGTTGATAAAAAAGAGACGATAGAGCTGGTGATAAATAGTCTCGTAGAGTAATTTAGCTTTTATAAAAGGTTATTTTAAAAATTATTATTATGTTTTTTAAGGAAGTTTATTGAAATCCCGTTACTTAGGTCGAGATAAGTCGATTCATGATAATCGTAAAAATGCTCAAAAGAAAAAAACAGGTGTGCTGTTAACTAATTTAGGTACACCAAGTGCTCCTACAGCTGATGCATTAAGAACTTATCTTCGAGAGTTTTTATCTGATCCTCGCGTGGTGGAAATACCTCGTTTAGTTTGGATGATCATTTTGCATGGTATTATTTTAAGGGTTCGTCCTAAAAAGTCTGCAAAGCTGTATCAAAGTATTTGGACTGATGCTGGTTCACCATTAATGGTGATAAGCGAGAAAATAACGTCCAAAGTTTCTAAAGATTTATGCAATAAAGGTGATGAAATTGTTGTTGATTTAGCTATGCGTTATGGGGAGCGAACGATTGCTAATGCCTTAAATAAATTTCAAAAGAAAGGCATAGAAAATATTGTTGTGCTTCCTTTATATCCTCAGTATGCAGGGCCAACAACAGGTTCTACATTTGATGCGGTGGTCAATGAAATTAAAACATGGCGCTGGATCCCTTCTTTGCATTTTATCAGCGGCTATTATGATCACCCTTTATATATTCAGGCATTAGCCAATAGCATTAATGAGCACTTTCAAGCACATGGCAAACCAGAAAAATTAGTCCTTTCTTATCATGGTATGCCACAGTACTTTTTGGAAAAAGGTGACCCTTATTATTGTTTTTGTCACAAAACAACCCGATTGTTAGTTGAAAAGCTTGAGTTAGCCAATGATGACTATGTCATGACTTTTCAATCAAGATTCGGTAAAGCAGAATGGTTACAACCTTATACTGATGTAACTTTAGAAAACTTAGCAAAAAATGGTTGTGAAAGTGTCGCGATTGTCAGCCCGGCTTTTAGTGCCGATTGTTTAGAAACACTTGAAGAACTTGTTCATGAAAACAAGGCTGTATTTATTGAAGCAGGCGGTAAAGACTATAGTTATATTCCAGCATTAAATGATCGTGATGATCACTGTGAGTTAATTACAGATATCATCACTAAGCAGCTTTCATAAACAAACGTTAATATATAGATCAGCCTAATTTAATATATAGGCTGATTAACTTTACTATTATTCATATTGTTGTTAAAAAATCTTAAAACTACTAATGAAACGAGCAGCAATAAAGCAGTCATCGGTTCTGGAACGGAAATAGTAGTAGTTTGATTTGTTTTTAATACTTGTCCCGAATTTATAAAACCAGAAGTATGCTCCATAGCCTGCCAAGTAAAGTCTTGAAAGTTGCTACCAGTGCCTGTTAGTTGTAATGAAAAATTAGCGGGGGTCGAACTGCTTTCACTTATCCCAATGTCTATACTCTTGAAAC
>JAQWHO010000412.1 GCA_029249355.1 Thalassotalea sp. | reverse complement strand
AAATGGATTTGGGTGCTAGATCGCGGCAAAATTGTTGAACGTGATGACAATAACCAACCAACTCGAATGACTGGTACACTTAAAGATATCAGTCAAATAAAAAAAGCGGATGAAAGGCTCAAATTATTTGCTAAATGTATTGAAAATATTTCCGATGCCGTAGTTATTTACGATAGAAAATTTAACATTGTTGATGTTAATAAATCATTTCAGCGTATTACTGGTAAAGTAAAACAGCAAATGATAGGCAAGCAAATGGGGTTCACTCGTTATCCTGATAGTTTTACCAAAGATGTTAAAAAGCATTTACTTAATAAAGGTGGCTGGCACGGAGAAATTGAGAGCAAACGTGATAATGGCGAATTGTATTTAACCGATTTAAACATCGATATCATTCGCGATGAAAATAAAAGTATTTCTCATTTTGTTGGCGTTTTTTCTGATATTACTAAACGTAAAGAAACCGAAGCAGAATTAAGAAAACTAGCCAATTCAGATACTTTAACAGGGCTACCAAATCGTTCATATTTTCAAGCCAATCAAGGACGCTTAGTTAAAAATAAAATTCCACATGCGTTATTAGTATTTGACTTAGATAACTTTAAAAAAGTGAATGATTCAATGGGCCATGAAGTAGGCGATCTTCTGCTTTGTAAAGTCGCTAACCGAATAAAAACCGTTGGTCGTAAAGTTGATACGGTTTACCGATTAGGCGGCGATGAATTTAGTATAATGATTGAAGATACTAATGATATTCATACCATCACCACTATAGCAAAAAATATTTTACGCACTATTGCTCAGCCATTAAAGTTAAAAAATCAAGAAATTGTGCTTTATTCTAGTATCGGTATTGTCCTTTACCCTGAAGATGGTACATCGCCTCAAGAACTTCTTAAAAATGCTGATACGGCAATGTATCACGCTAAACATACTGGCGGTAACCAGTATCAATTTTTCAACGGTTCAATGAATAAAAAAGCCGTAAAACGTTTACAAATTGAAGGCTTAATTCGACATGGTTTAAAAGAAGATTTTTTCTCTGTTTTTTATCAACCTAAAATTGAAATATCAACAGGAAAAGTTGCTGGTATGGAAGCTTTAGTTCGTTTTGAAACGCCAAGTAAAGGCATTATCAGTCCGGTAGTTTTTATCCCTGTTTCAGAAGAAACCGGACAAATTATTGATATTGGTGAAACCGTTCTGAGAAAATCTTGTTTTGCGACAAAAGAGTGGCTTGATGCAGGTTTATTTGACGGGCGAATAGCTGTCAACCTTTCAGCGGTGCAATTTACTCAGCCTAACCTTGTTGGCATGATCGAAAATATTTTAAAAGAAAGTCAATTACCTGCGAAACACCTCGAGTTAGAAATAACCGAAGGAACAGTTATGGATTCTCCTCAAAAAGCGATTGAAACTATGTTGCAAATTCGCGCTATGGGAATTCATTTATCGCTGGATGATTTTGGTACCGGTTATTCTTCTTTAGCCTATTTAAAGAAATTCCCATTGAATACACTTAAAATAGATAAAGCCTTTGTCGATGATATAGAGACCTCTGAGCAAGGAAGAAACATGGTAGCTACCATTGTCACTATCGCTCATAACTTAGGTCTACAAGTGGTTGCAGAAGGTGTAGAGACCAATCAACAGCTTAGCTTCTTATCAGGCTTACGTTGTGAGCAAATGCAAGGCTATTTATATAGTAAGCCATTACCGCAAAAAGATTTTCGCAGTTATTTACTTTCTCATCAAATCACCGACAAATCTACGTCGTTCAATAAAACGTAAAACGTTCTGCTCTGACAAATTTCTGACACCCCTTAAAACTTAGCGTAAAGCCACTAAATACAGTGCTTTGCGCTTTGGCACGTTTATAGCTTAA
>JAQWHO010000411.1 GCA_029249355.1 Thalassotalea sp. | reverse complement strand
ACTAGCAGAATTAAAGAGCTTGACGAAGGAAGCAAAACTAAAAGCGCTGACTCAGCAAATGGAAATTATGAATTTGAATCTATTTCTGAAGAAGCCTCTGTTGGGAGTTTTGTCAGTGATGATTCATAACAACCTATCAACTCTAGTGAAGTATTACCTATTGATACCGTAAAACTTAAGGGTATTTATACTCGCAAGAAATCAGGTGTAGAGCAGCATGTTGCATTAGTCAATATTAACAATAGCACTAGACGAGTTGTTACTGGTGACGAGTTAAACGCAAATATCAAGGTTGTTGCTGTTAATGCGAATAAATTAATTGTTTCACATTCAGGTGAAAACCGCTCTTTTAGGTTAGAGGGTGGGTTTTAAGTCATGGTCGAAACCTACAAAACCCTAAAAGAAAAAGGGTTGGAAGTGTTTAAGCCTTTAGCGCAGCACTGCCTGACACATTTAGGTAGTGGTCGCGTTGATGATGAACACACATCCTTTTTAATTGTGTTGTGTAAACCAAATGATAATAGCGTTGCTTATATTGTTTCAACAGAGCATACAGCTTCAGAGAAAACTAGGATCATTCAAAATACTGAAACAGCTTTAGATAAAAAATATAAGTTTGTTTCTATTGATAGGATCATTAGTGATAGATCAAGTGTTGATTCGTTTTTACAAGACGCAAAAGAAATTAAGCTTGAAGAAAACAATAAAGATGACAGCAGTAAAGATGATTCGCCATCATTAGTAAAGTTCAAGAATATTATATCAGAAGCTGTGCAAATGAGAGCGTCTGATATTCATTATTATGTAGGTGCCAATAGCGCTAAGTACGAATTTAGAATTGACGGTGTATTCTCATACGAGAAGCAAATGAACAGCACCGAAGCCAAAGAAATGATGAGTGCTGCTTTAAATAACGCAGCAAAAGGAATGACTGGCTTTGAAGATGATACTAAGCCATTTGATTTACCAATTGAGGTAAAAGTACCTGTTCATAAAGATAATGCGATTGTTTTTGAAGAGGTCACACTTCGCCTATCAAGGCGTGGTAAAAAAGGTTATCCCGGTTATAAAGCTGTAATGCGCGTAAACGTGAAATCTGATCAGTCTGTTTGTTTGGAGAACTGTAACTATCCTGAAGATCAAGAGGCTATTTTACAGAACATCCTTAATGCTCCTTATGGGATATTTCTTGCTACTGGCCCTGTAGGTTCTGGTAAGTCAACAACATCTTCTGCAATGTTAGAGATGTTTGATCAAGAACGAGGTGGCTTAACAGTTGAAGATCCAATCGAATTCGATATTAAGCATCCACACATATACCAGTTCCAAGTTGACGATAACAACCCTGAAATGTCATTAAGCAAATATCTAAAAGTATCTTTGCGGCAAGACCCTGATCTAATCAGTGTAGCGGAAATTAGGGATACAGATGTTGCCAAACAGGTCTTTGAATATTCTCGTGTAGGTACAGTCATGATGTCTACACTACACACGAATGAAGCGATATACACTTATCCACGTTTGCTTGATTTAGGGATCACAGTTAACGAATTATCTGCTTCAGATACGTTTTTAGGAATTTTAAACCAGCGTCTTTTACGCAAAATCTGCCCCCATTGTAAGTTAGAGCACAAATTGGCTGGAGTTAGTTCGGTTTGGAAGCACAACCCTAAAGGCTGTGACCAATGTGTAAACGGCAGGTTGAAAGGTCGAATTACTGTCTCTGAATTACTTATACCAGATGTAGAAGACGCTCGGTTTATCCAAACAATGCAATGGAAAGAATGGCGTGATGACCTTATTAAAAGAGGGTTTAAAACGCTCGCTTTGAGAGCCTTTGAACTTTCATCTAAAGGTATAATTTGTTGGGATGAAGTTGAAACAAAAATACCTCACGCACGAGTAGTGCAAAGTCAACTCGCTTTATTTCCTATGCCTTTAGGGAGTATGGCGCATGAGTGATTATCAAAAGTTAACTGATTTTATATCTGATTTTCTTGATACGTCGGGTATTTCATTTGCTTACCAAGATGCTAAGCAATACTTGCAGATGAAATTTAATAACCCTGTGGAACTACAGATCAAGTTTATCGAAGATCTAAATAAATGGCATAAAGACGGTTCAAATATATTAGAAGCTTTACGTGAAATTAGGAATTCTGCCGTCAGACGAGGGGTAAAGAATAGTTTCAATGAGCGAGCTGCTGATAGCATCATAACGTCAATGCAGAACGGGAAAACTGTAGCCGAAGGAATGATTGGCAATTTCAATGATGAAATTATTTCCCTTTTTACAATTGGAGAAAAGACCAACACAGTTGTTGAGTTAACGAATGAGTATTTGATTAATGCTAATACTCAAAACGACATTAAAAAAGGCTCACTAAAGAAGCTTCTTTACCCATTTATCATGACATTGGTATGTATTTCTATAATGGTGGCAATAAATGATTATGGCGTACCGATGTTAAACGAAATGGGGCTTCATGTTGAAAGGCTAAAAGGTGATTCTAAAAAGCTTTTAGATTACTCAAGTATTGTTTCTACTATTTGGGGACCATTTAGTGTGATTCTTACTGCCTCATGGTTGTTCTATGTGATCACTAAAAACACCTACACAGGGAAGGTAAGGTGGATTCCTAGCAGGAGAATGCTCGATAAAATTCCACCATATTCCATTCATAAGCAACTAACTGCAATGAAGCTTATTAAGCAAATATCAATGCTGAGTCGATCAGGTTTAGCGTTAAAAGATACGGTAGAAACGATCAGTCAAAATGCAACAGCATACGAAAAGTATTATCTCAATAAAGTGAAAATATTGCTTGGTAATAATACAGGTACCATCGCCACATATTTAAATGTCAATCTTTTGAGTGAGGACTTATTTCAGCGACTTTCATCTTTGGCTAAACAAGAGGGAGAGAATGCAAAAATGAATGCGATTTTTGTCGCTGGAGAAAGAAGTGGCGAAGCCGCACAAGATGAAATCAAAAGAGCACTCAAGTACCTGGTACCAGCAGTTTGGCTTTTAATGATCTTTTTAGTAATGACTTTAATTCTCGGCGTTATCAGCTTTCAAGGTAGCGCCAAAAACTTAATTTAAAACACTTTTATTTTACACAAAGGAAAAATAGTAATGAAAAACTTAAAATCAAACAACATCAATAAAAACAAAGGGTTTACACTAATTGAGCTTCTAGTGGTTGGTGTAATATTAGCCATTCTTGTTGCTACTGCGGTAGCAAGTATGAGCAGCAATATCGATGAAACTAAGCTAGATAAAGTCAGTAATGATATGGCATTTATTGCTTCTAAAATGATGAAATGTGGAGTTGCAAAAGGTGGTAATTTCACAAACTGCAATATTACAACGCTACGCTCTCGTGAATACTTAGATACATCATGGGGTGATGGTACGGGGATCAGTCCTTTTGGCGGAAACTACACTGCGGCGGTTGTTGCTGGTAATACCAACCGATTTACAGTTGCTTCTACAGCTATTCCAAGCGATGCAAAATGTCTTCAGTTGTCGGATAGATGGACAAACCAATCAGTTGTGGCTCCTACTTGTAACTCTGGAACATTTACTTTCACTCAAGGTACACGATAAGTAAGTGTTAGGAACGATAGAAATGGTTCATTCAATATCAGGAATTAAACAAAATAGAGGTCTGACTATTATCAATTTGTTGATAGTCTCTG
>JAQWHO010000410.1 GCA_029249355.1 Thalassotalea sp. | reverse complement strand
GCATTCGCAGCAACTAATGTAGGAGAATGACGAAGCGCTGAATCAAAACTGTCATATTTAATATTAATTAAGGTTTTAGCTTTTGAAATCGGTGTTAAATTGAGTTTAGCTTCACAAACAAAAGCCAAAGAACCTTCAGAGCCCGTGATCAGACGAGAAAGATCAATTGTCTTTAAATCATCACTGACAGCATGTTCAAGATCATAACCGGTTAAAAAGCGATTTAATCGTGGGAATTTTTCAATGATTTTCTGACGTTTATCAATGCTGGTAGCAATAACTTGCTTCAAAATACCGCCCAGTGTTGAGTTTTCTTTAGAAAATTCTGTCGCTTGTTCAATTGACATTGGCTCTGTATCTAGCAGCTCGCCATTAGCTAATATAGAGCTTAAACCAAGTACATGATCAGAGGTTTTACCGTAAACAAGCGAACCCTGACCAGATGCGTCGGTATTAACCATGCCGCCAATGGTCGCTCTATTACTGGTAGATAAATCGGGTGAAAAGAAAAAACCGTACGGGCGTAAATAATCATTGAGTTGATCTTTCACAACGCCTGCTTCTACTTTTACCCAGTTTTCCTCAACATTAATTTCTAAAATACGATTCATGTATTTTGATAAATCAACGATAATGCCTGGCGTTAAACTTTGGCCATTAGTGCCTGTGCCACCACCACGAGCGCTAAACTTTATTGCTTGATATTTTTCTTCACTCGCAAGTCCTGTTAATAACTGAATATCTTGCTTCGATCGAGGATGTAACACTAATTGCGGTAATTGCTGATAAATACTGTTATCAGTAGCTACCGCTAAACGAGCGCCATAACTAGCACTGATTTCACCGGTAAAATGTAACTTTGAAAGTGCTTTAGCATAATCTTGATATAACGGAGCAACAAGCTCTTGAGGATCTAACCGAGGTAACATAACAGCATTAAAACTTACAAAAATAAAAGTAATTAAAGTATATCACGGTCATTTTAAAATTTGACTGATGAATGTAAAAAGCTTAAGAATTTTTTAAACTAACTTTACAACCATATTTACAACCATACTTCCCTTTACTTTAATTGCTTTAAAGTTAGCTTTTCTAATTCAAATACATCGATGTTCATATTTTAGGTGTAAAAAAATCAACAATGCCTTGGATGAGTTAAAGAAATAACCCGATATTATTTAGCCGCACAACCTATAAAGAGTAATTTTTTATATATTCACCATCTAACGAAAATTTACCTAGGATATCTACAGTGTGGCTCACTGGATTTCCAACATAAAGCCAGTTATGCTTTATTTATATGCTTCAATAATTAAATGAGCCTCACCTTTTGTTAGAAATTTCTTATCGTCTTTTGATTGTATTCAGCCTGTTTAGTATGTCTATCAATGCAAATGAGTTATGGACACGATACCAATTTATCAATCTAGAAGTCCCCTCTCCTAGCAATGTAAATACCTTGTATGAAGACCACCTAGGGCAAATTTGGGTAGGAACTGATAGCGGCTTGTATCGCATTCACAACAATAAAATTCAAAAAGTAAACCATGCTCCTAAATCTACCTTTGAAGATATATTACGCGCTGGAAGAAATGACATTTGGTTAGCCACGAATGATGGTGTGTGGCGTTGGTATAGTAAAACGAATAACTTTACACAGTTTAATTGTCCTGATGAACAGTCATTTTCTCAACTCACTGAACACCCCTATTTAGGTTTAATTGGATTAGCACGTTCGGGGCTATATCAATTTACTGAAAACAAGGCGTGTCGAAAGATTGAGTTTGATCGATTACCCGAAGATTCGCTTATAGAACGTATCGGGATGTTCAATCAGAGACTAATATTCGCGGTTCGTGGTCATGGTTTATTTCAATGTTCGGCTGAGTGCAATCAGATTCAAGCATTTGCATCAAGTATAGCCGATACACGGGTTAGGGAAATAGCTGCGACTCAAAATCATCTATATATAGGTACACACAAACATGGATTCTATGCATTAAATGATCAAGGTAAAGTAAAGCAACATTGGCATCGGAATGCAGATACTGAGCCGGACAATCTAACATTACCCGTTAATGGTGTGATGGCCTTACTACCAACCGAGCAAACAATTTGGGCTGGCCTTTGGGCTGGTGGCTTACAACAGTTTGATACTGAATCAGGCAAAAAAATATCAAGTAGTCGTTTTTATGCTCCTGATACATCCACTATTGGTGGCAGACATGTTCGTGCTTTGCTAAAAAGTAAGAATGGTACTTTCTATGCCGGTCACGAAAATGGCGTAAGTATCATCTCGCCAGCGTATAATCAACAAGGTTGGATTGGTCTTGCAAACGACTACCAAACAGGATTTAGTCACGATTATATTTCTAGTCTTTATCGCCATAGCAATGCATGGTTTACAGGAACCAGTTCAGGTGGGTTATATCGCATTGACCAAACAGCTAATACTTTATTGCGTTTGTCTCCTGATTCTCCATCGCCTTTTAATTTGCCAACCAAATCAATTTGGCAAATCAGCCATTCTCAGCGTGGTGATTTATTATTAGGCACAGCCAATGGTGTCATTCGTTTAAATCCCAATACTTTAGATTGGCAACCTTTTGGTGATACTAGCAAATTAACTAGTGCCGATGTTTATAGACTAACCGAAGCGTCAGACCAAACATTATGGTTGAGTTTATGGGAAGGTGGTATCGCAAGATTAGACCAAGATGGCCAATTGATAGGTCAGTGGTCTCGTGATGATGGTTTGCAACAAAATACATCAGTGGCAATAACAAGTACGGCTGATAATAATGTATTTGTATTAAACGATGCAGGACTTTTTCTTTTTGACAGTGAACAAGATAAATTTGTTAATACAGATTTACAAAGCCCTCAAAATAATTGTGCTGAAATAGAACACGTGAGCACAAACCTCGCAGGGCAATTATGGGCTTTATGTCAACATACAAGTTTATGGCACTTAAAAGAAGGCCTTTGGGTTAATGCTGAATTACCAACATCTGAACCAATATTACATATATTCTCATCACTTGATGGTTATCAGCCTAAAGGTGAACAGCTGTTTTTATTGTCGCAAGAACATATTTTCGCACTAGATATTAATGGTCAGTTAATTTGGAAAAAACCAAGACTTCCAATACCTGATACAACCAATATTAAACAAGCAGCTGTAGTAAATAACGAACTTGTTATTGCGACTAACCTGGGCCTTTACCGTCAAAAACTGTCTCAATCCTATCATAAAGCACCTTCAGTAGCCCCAATTATTACGGGGGTAAGGTTGTTTAATAAGCCTTGGACAATAACAGACACAGAAAGTAAAACGATTCAATTAAATGACAATAGAGCACTTTATCAGGGACAATTACAATTAAATTACGACCAAGATCTGATCACTTTTGAATTTGCACTACCAGGTTATCATCATGAGTCAATACAGGGGTTTAGTTATCGACTTTTCCCTTTTAATAAAAGGTGGCTAAATACAGCTGAAGACGAAGCAAGAGCCAGTTATACCAGGCTGCCACCTGGCCGTTACCGTTTTGAAGTAAAAGCTATTGATTCAAGTGAACTCCCTAACTCTACTTTTCATATTGAAGTATTACCGCCGTGGTATTTAACATGGTGGGCTAAAACACTAACCATTTTTGTTTTGGTTGTCAGTGTGATCGCCATCATCATTGGCCGAACTAGACGACTAAAACAAAGCAATTTATGGTTGCAAGAAAGCGTTAAAGCACGCACAGCTGAATTAGAACAAGCCAATGTTAAGCTGCAGCAGGCGGCAAACCTTGATGCACTAACCGGCTTATTAAATCGGCGAGGGTTTCGCAATTTATGCGATCCAAGTTGGGTACATTGGCAAGGCAATGCTGTGCTAATGATAGCTGATATAGATCACTTTAAACAAGTTAATGACCAATACGGTCATCAGCTCGGTGATGAAGTATTGATAACTTGTGCAAAGCGTTTAAAGAGTAAGGCTGGCGAAAATGATTTAATTGCTCGTTGGGGAGGCGAAGAGTTTTTGATTTTACTGAGAGATGACCCTAAATCTTCGTTTAATAACTTACAATTTCGCGCTCAACAACTGCAAAAAACAATAAGTGCAAGTGTAATGGAGTTGAGTTCAGAAAACATCACAGTCACAATGACTGCAGGTGTTTGTGAACATAATGGACAACATTTTGATATGTGCTTGCAGCAAGCTGATCAAAAGTTATATGAGGGTAAAAACTCTGGAAGAAATAAGTTAATTATTTAATTAACCGCACCCGACGTATCTTTTATGCTCTGTTTATTGATATTAAAATACATAAAAAATTACTTACTGCTTTTTCCCCATAGCTTTTTTCGCTAAAACCTTAGTATGTTTAAGTAGTTGCATATCGCCAACTTTTCCGTGTCCAGGAATAACAAGCGTGGCATCATTATATTTGTTCTTCACATTTTCAACAGAGTTAGCCCATTGATGTATATTTGCTTCTCCCGTATAGCCAAGGCTTTTACTTGCCATGCTTCGTACAAAACAACCACCAAATAACACTTTAAGTCGCGGTAACCACACTACAATATTGTCACGCGCATGGCCTTCACCGGGGAAATATGTTGTGATCATGCCATCAGCTAGTGTGGCTTCATTTCCTTCTAAAATTCTTTCAGCTGTCACTTTTCCAGACTGCTTTAAAATTTCATTCGTTAAAGCTGAAGCATAAGTTGGAATATTGTGTCGTTTCAGCCATGCAATACCAGCCGTTCTATCTTCATGAGAATGTGTAGAAACACTCCCAAGTAATTGATAGTTTTTATCTTTAATCCAGTT
>JAQWHO010000409.1 GCA_029249355.1 Thalassotalea sp. | reverse complement strand
CCCTAAGGCTATAACAGGAAGTGTTGATACAGTTAAACCTATATCAAGTGCGGTCATCAACCATTGAGCCAACGTTGAAACTACAAATAAGGGAACAACTACGGCAATAGTAGCTCTAACACTTCGAAAGCTGATTAAACATAAAATAATTACTGCCGCGTATACATAAATCATCATTGGCAATTGAGCTTCTGCAACCGCTTCATTGGTTGCTCCCATCACACCAATAGGTCCAGAGGCTAACTTAAATGTTAAGTAATCGTTATTTAATTGGCTAATAGTAAGTTTTGCCTGTTCAACAACACGATCAATGGTCTCAGCTTTATGATCCTTTAAGAACAAAATGATTGGCATAACGCTACATTCGCTATTCAATAATCCTGTTGAACTAGGCACATTTGATAATGCCTGAGCCAAGGCAAATTGATTAGGGGAAATAATTCGCCATTTTAAATTACCTTCATAGTACCCCGCGTTAATCACTTTCATTACAGAAGGCAAACTGACTGCTGATTGCACGCCTTGAACATTTTCCATTCGCCATTGAAAATCATCCATTGTTTTTAACACATGGCTATCAGTACAAGCATTAGCCGTTGTTTCAACAATCACCGACATATAATCAACACTAATCGCATAACGATTAGTGATCAAAAATGTGTCTTGATTATAACGTGAGTCTTCATGCAATGCTGGTGCTCCTGCATGTAATTCACCAATTTTGAGTTGTTGTGAATAATGGTGACCCAGTAAAAAGAGAACCGCAGTAATCGCGAGAATTAACGTTGCAATGCCTCTTTGCGTAAAACTTGCCATAAAAGTCCAAAGGCTTGAATCTTTAACCGTTTTACTCTGTTCATTATCCTGCTTATTATCTTTAGCCTTTTTATCGAGATTAAGATACGAAATTAATACCGGTAATAATAATAAATTAGTAAATATTATCACTGCAACACCAAGTGATGCAGTAATGGCAAGCTCACGAATAATACCAATATCAATTGATAATAAAGTAATAAAACCAACGGTATCTGAAAGAAGTGCAGCCCCGCCGGGGATAATCAATGAACGGAAACTAAATTGAGCAGCATCTTTTGTAGGGACCCCTTGAGCAACCTTTTTACCTATGGCATTTATCATTTGTACGCCATGGCTCACACCAATGGCAAAAACCAAGAAAGGTACAAGAATTGACATTGGATCTAAGCCAAAACCTAAACTGGAAAGTAAACCCATTTGCCAAATCACAGCGACTAATGAACACGATATAGGTAATAACGTTAAAGCAATAGAGCGGGAAAATAAAAACACCATGATGGTAGTAATCGCTATAGCAACAGCAAAAAAGGTCACTACGCCTTTAGCGCCTTCTGCAACATCACCCACCATTTTAGTAAAACCAATAATATGAACAGTAATATTGCCTTTTTCAAATGGCTTTCTAACATCGTTTTCTAATATGGATGCTAGTGCAATCGAGTCAAGTTTTTCACCGGTATTAGGATTATTTTCCATCAGGACGGCTTTGACCATTGCGCAACTATAATCATCTGCGACAATCCGACCGACAATCCCTGCTTTTTCAATATTATTTTTTACTGTAATTAAACCTTGTTCGTCGGCTTTAAAATCAGCAGGGACTACAGGTCCACCAGCAAAACCATCTTCAACGACTTCGACAAATCGTGTACTTGGAGAAAATAATGATTTTACTTGCGTGCGATTCACACCCGGAATAAAAAATAACTGATCATGAACCCCTTTTAACGCATTAAAAAATTCAGGATTAAAAATATCCCCTTCACTATGACATACAGAGATAAGTACATTATTCGCCCCACCAAAATCTTCGCGGTGCTTTAAATAGGTTTTCATATACTCATGATTTAAAGGAATATTTTTAGTAAATGAAGCGTCTAATTTAATTTGAGACGCTTGAAAGCCCAAAAAAACACTTAACAAAATAAACGAGATTAGAACAAAAAGTCGATGCCTGAAAATGGTGACTTCTAACCGATTAATAAAAGTATTGATTGTCATTTAATTTACTACCTGTAAGACTTTAATACCAACTTCTGACGCAATAACGAGTTGCTGATTAAAAATAGCGCCTGCTAACAATGCTTTACCATCATTTTGTATAAGTTTAGAAAATGTTTTGCCATCATCTGTACTCTCTAATAAGACACCACTATTACCAAGCACAAATAATTGCTTTTCAGAAGCTAAAACTATGCTATTTAATAGAGTAGTCACTGAAGTTTCACTTTTTTGCCAAGGAGTTCCATTGGTTAAACTACGAAAACTATTTCCACGAAGGCCAACCGCTAATAAATTACCTTGTTGAGTACGTGCAACATCAAAGAAAGAACCTTGATAAACCTCATCAAACCTTTGCCAGTTTTTGCCAAAGTCATTACTTTTGGCGATAAGCCCAACTTCTCCTACTAAGTAAGTAGTGCGACCATCAAGAAATATGCGATTAAAATGAGGAAGTATGCTTGAGCGTTCTTCTAAATAAACTTGTTCGTCTTCTTGTTTTAATTCATCAAGGTAATCTAAATCTTCTTGCGAAAGTAAAGAGGTATGAAATTCTTGCTGCCATGTTTCACCACCATCTATGGTTCTAAAAAAAAGACCATAAGCGCCAAGTGCTACACCTTCTTTTTCATTGATGAAAGCAACGTCTAATAATGGTTTTTGAATATGAGGTAAAAACTGTTGGGTTTTCCATGACAATCCCCCATCCGAAGAATGAAGAATTATGCCATCATGACCAACCGCCCAACCTAAAAGGCTATTAACAAATGTTACTGCCGTTAAAGTAGACTGATTAGGTACTGGCACTTGTTGCCAATCTTGTAGGGTATTGGCGCGAAGAATATGCCCTCTTTCCCCTACTGCGATCATAAATTCTTCATTAACGTTTGTAATATCAAACAACATTGATTTCACGGCTAATGGAGACATAATTGCTGGTGTTACTTGCTGCTCAGCTTTGCTAAAAAAACTTAAAAACAAACAAAATACCAAGCTAGACATTATTCTCATTGAACTATTTACCTCAAATATAAAAGTAACAATATATAAGTAACAATATAAAAAAGGCTGGCAATTAGCCAGCCTTACTAATCAATTAATCAAAGCTGATTAGCGATTGTCACGCTGTAAAGCACGTGATGTAAACTGTACGTCATTAAGTTTAGCTGAAAAGTCATACATTTTATTTTCATTATCTAAACCAATTGCAATATAACGCTTTGATTGGAAATCATGAAAAACATCTAGCGTAGACCATTGCGTTGGGACTTCATAATAATTTAAACCATGTGCAACACCAACACGATATAACTCATCTCGGTCATCATAGATATCAGTCACCGCAATTTGCCAACTATCTTCATCAATATAGAAAACACGTTTCTTATAAGTATGACGAGTGTCTGATTTTAAATTAGCTTCAACAACCCAAACACGATGTTTCTCATATCGAACAAGATCAGGGTTAATATGCCCAGCTTGGATAATTTCATCGTAAGTCACTTTATCACTATGTAAACGATAGTCATTATATGGAATATATAATTCCTGTTTACCTTTCAGTGTCCATGTATAACGGTTTGGTGCACCATTAAACATATCAAAGTCATCAGTAGTTCTTAATCCATCAGCTGCGGTGCCCGGTGCATCATAAGCAACCGTAGGCGCTTTTTGAGCACGACGAATACCTTTGTTATATATCCAGGCTTGGCGAGGCGTTTTAATTTGATCCATCGTTTCATGAACCAATAACGCCGTACCTACTAATTTTGAAGGCTCTGTAACTTTCTGCTTAAATTTAAACAGGATATTACTTTCTTCTAAGGTTTCAGGTGAAGCACCTTTAGCGCCATATGGAAGCATTAACTCTTCATCAAATCCGATGTAAGTATAATCACCCGATGCAGTAGGAGTTGCTTGCCCACCTTGGCGTGTTAAAGCCTCACCACGATAACGTAAAATGTGATTCCAAATAGCTTCTAAACCATTTTGTGGAATAGGAAATGGAACACCTACAGCCGATTGAGTTATACCATTACCATCTTGAATTAACTCAGCACGACCCGCATTATCAATAGTTGCTTGGTAAACATGTTCAGGAAAAGAAGCAGAGCGTCTTGTCTGATAAACATTCATTTTATATGTGTCAGGGTAAGTTTCAAATAACTTTACTTGACCTGGCGTAAGGACACTTTTGTATTGGTCAACATTTGCAGCATTAATTGTTAACTCAACTTTATCATTTGGGTAAGGATCAATATGATGCGTACCTGCAACATATCCAGCTGGTAATTCAGTGATAACCCCAGTCCATGCAGGTATACTACCATCGGCATTAGCGCTTCGAACTGCACCCATCGCCGTTAAATCGGCTGATAATTTTTTAACTTGTTGTTCATCGACTTTAGCTTGAGCAACTCCTGAGAGAGTTAAGCTTATTGCTAATGATAATAAGGTTATTTTTTTCATTTTATTTGGCCTTATAAAGAATATTTAACATTGAAAGATACATAGTCACGGTCAGACATTTGATTTGTTGTGCCTACGCCACCCCAAAAGCTGTTATAAGCAATATCAGCAGACCAACGGCTTTGATAATCAAACGATATAGCCGCAGAAACTGACTTTCTATCTTCAACAAACAAAAATAAAGGATCAGGCGTTATCCCGCTAACATCATGAGATAGAACAATACGCGGAGACATATTTACGCCGGCAAATACGTTGCTGTAATCAAGTTTGGTGACAAAACGATATCCCCAAGCAAAATCATCTGGAAATGGGTTAGTTTCTACGCCATCTTGTAGTGCTATGGCTAAACCTTCTTTATTACCAGATATACCACCACTTCTTGATGTACCAGGACCATTCAGTCTTAACACATCTTCATCAGGCATGTCTTTAATGCTAATACCACCAACTTCTAATAACGTTGTTAACTGGTTAGCACCAAAAGATGGGCCCCAAAAACGCGTCATTGTCATTTGAGCTTGAACAGTATCAGATAAAATAAAACCATCCGCTTTTTGCCCTAAACCAAAAACAGGCATTTGAGAAATACCGTCTAAATCAGGACGTAAACCAGCATTTGCTAATTGTTGTGGCATCGCTGCAAATAACAATTCCACATCATCAATTTGTAAAGGTTCATCTTGTCTAAAGGTAACTTCACCCGCAAAAGCTGTACCAGCCATAGTAGTATTAAAGCTTAACGCATACAATTTAATGTCTTCTGCATAATCTAGTTCTACACGAGAAAATGCAGCTAAATCAGTGTAATTATCTTCAGTTATTGGAGCAGCTAAAATTGCGCCTAAGTCTTGACCTGCTTTACTAAAGTCAGCCGTTATACCAGAAAATACTGGGCGACGACTATGGTAATTGATGTGATATAAGCTGATTTCAGTTTCATTTAACTCAGGTAAATACCAAGATAAACGTAACCCGTATTGACCGCCGTCTTCCGGTTCATTTTCAGCGTCCATTTGTCTAAGCGTTAACTTAGTAGGAAATGCACCAACATAATCAGCTCCAGCTTGAGCTAATACAGCACCTGATAAAGCAGGATCGCCTCCTGCAGCACCTAATTTACCTAAAGTGTCATTTCTAAAATCGTTTAAACTCGCGATTAAGAAATCTAAATCCATATCTGGATTGCCAGTAAAACCTAGTTGAACATTATTATAATGACCACCGTCACCAGCAAAGTCGTTTGTTGAGAAATAACTGCCTGGCGCAGGAAGTATCGTTTTTTCCCATTGATATTGGTAAAACATTTCAACGTTGAAGTTTTCTGTAACACCTAAAGAAGCCCAAACGGCACCAAAAGGAATAAATGCTTCTGTTAATTCAGAACCAGGTGCTTTTAAACGAGAAATATCTACAGGATTAATTTCACTAATACCATGAGAAATTAAGGTACTTTCACCCCAACCAATAACTTGTTGGCCAACTCTGACTGAAAAAGGCATTTCGCCTAAATCAAAGTCACCATAAAAATATGCGTCTAATAAGCGTACATCGCTACATAATTGCTCAGATGCTGTATCGTCACGACAAGGATCATTTACTTTACCGGTAAGAGGACTCGACCACGCTCGATCTGAGTCAGACATTTCCATATCGTAAAAATACATACCACGGAGGAATACCCCCATATTATCATTTCTGAT
>JAQWHO010000408.1 GCA_029249355.1 Thalassotalea sp. | reverse complement strand
GGTAATCCCGTGAAAATGACCGGACCTGCAGTACATGTTTTTGATGGACAGATAGAATTATGAGTAATGAAAAAGAGCAAGTATTAACCGCGCAAATGTTGGAAAACCAGAGTTTACTACAAACAGAAGAAATCAGCTTGTCAGATGACATTATTGTGAGCTTTTTAGAAGATAACCCTGAGTTTTTTAATCGTCATCCTGAGTTGGTAACAAGTTTACGCTTGAATGATAATCAACGAGGTACTGTTTCACTTGTTGAACGTCAGCAGCAAAAGTTACGTCAAAAAGTTCATGGTTTAGAAGAAGAAATCACCCAGTTAATGGCTATTGCCAATCAAAATGAACAATTATTTGCTCTGTATAGTGATCTCTATTTACGATTGTTAGATTGTCATTCTGCCAATGAATTACTCGATTGCTTATTTCAAGCAACGACAGAGTTATTATCATTATCTGATTTTAAGTTATGGCTAAATCAACCGGTAACTTTATCGCACCGCTGTTTAATCGATAAAGATTGTGGTGGTGTTTTGCAAAACCGTTTAACCAAAGATGAATACTATTTTGGTCGTATTCAGCAAAGCGAACAAGAATTAGTTTTTTCTGAGCAGTGTGAAGGGTCTGTAGTTTTGATAAAACTTCAACATCATGAACATGTTATTGGATTTTTAGCCATTAGTAGTAAAGATGCTGAACACTTTGATCCTAGAATGGATACTTTACTTTTAAGTCAGTTTAAAAAGTTGGTTGCAAAATTATTACATCAACATTTATTTGTTGAATAATTTTTCTTTATTATTACTATGCATTTTTATCGTCGACTCACGCCATTTAAAGCGATCAGTTTTGATCTAGATGATACTTTATATAGTAACTTTCCAGTGATGATGGCAACGGATGCGAAGATGGTTGCCTACTTCGCTGAACATTTGCCGAGTAATCTACCGAGTAAACAACACAGTGAGTATGATTATCACTTTTGGTTTACTTTTCGCGAGCAAGCTTTAACTTTAAATCCTGAATTAACGCATGATGTCGGAGAATTGCGCCTACAAAGCTATTATTTAGGGATCCAATCGTTAGGCTTTTCATCGGTAATTGCGATGGAAATGGCTAAACAAGCACTAAGTTATTTTGTTGAACAGCGCAGTAACTTTACTGTGCCTCAATCGGTTCACCAGTTACTAACACAATTGAAAAAGCATTGGTTGATCATCGCCATTAGTAATGGAAATGTTGATACCAAGGCAATAGGTATTCATCATTACTTTGATGCTCTTTATCATGCTGGCTATTATAAAGGTCAGAACTTTAAACAAAAGCCTGATGTAGATATGTTTAATCGCGCCTGCCAGCAATTTAATTTGCAACCTGAACAACTTTTACATGTTGGCGATTGTGGTGCGAATGATGTGTTAGGTGCGATACGTTATGGTTGTCAAACCGCTTGGGTATCAACCTACGATGTTGGCAAACCATTAACATTACTGCCAACAATGGAATTAACTGATGTTGTTGAATTACATCGGTTGATAACCAGTATATAATTTAGTTAATTTCTTTTAATCATTATTTCGAGTTTATCCCCCTATGGACGTATCAGAATTACTTGATGCCTTAAACGATAAGCAGCGTGATGTCGTTGCTGCACCTTTGCAAAATATGCTGGTATTAGCGGGCGCTGGTAGTGGTAAAACTCGTGTATTAGTACAACGCATCGCTTGGTTGATGAAAGTTGAACATGTTTCACCTCACAGTATTTTAGCGGTAACGTTTACGAATAAAGCAGCCGCTGAAATGCGTGCAAGGGTTGAACAAACGGTTGGCGGTAATATTCATGGTATGTGGATAGGTACTTTTCATGGGTTAGCGCACAGATTATTGCGCATGCATTTTCAAGAAGCTAAATTGCCTCAATCGTTTCAAGTGTTAGATTCTGACGACCAATTGCGCTTAGTGAAGCGAATAATTCGTGCAATGAACTTAGATGAAAAACGCTGGCCGCCAAAGCAAATGCAATGGTATATCAACGGTAAAAAAGATGAAGGTTTGCGCCCAAAACACATCGAAACACATTATGATCCAACGGAAGAAACCTTCGTTAAAGTCTACCAAGGTTATCAAGATGCTTGTGATCGCGCAGGTTTGGTCGACTTTGCCGAGTTGTTACTTCGTGCCCACGAATTATGGTTAAACAATCCGGCGTTATTGCAGCATTATCAACAACGTTTCTCTCATGTGTTGGTGGACGAATTTCAAGATACTAACGCGATTCAATATGCATGGTTAAATATGCTCGGTCGTGAACAAAGTAAAGTGATGATAGTGGGTGACGATGATCAATCTATTTATGGTTGGCGTGGCGCTAAAATTGAAAATATCCAACGTTTCTTAAAAGAGTTTGAAAATGCTCAAACAATACGTTTAGAGCAAAACTATCGTTCAACGGCGAATATTTTAACCGCAGCCAATCAATTAATATCAAATAATAATGGTCGTCTTGGTAAAGACTTATGGACGAAAGACGATGCCGGCGAAAAAATTTCGGTTTATACCGCTTTTAATGAAATTGATGAAGCGCGCTTTATTTCTGGCAGAATAACAGAATGGTTAAAACGAGATTTATCATCGAGTGAAGACTCATTAGACGATGTTGCTATTTTATATCGTAGCAATGCTCAATCACGTTTATTAGAAGAAGCGTTATTGCAAGCCAAACTCCCTTATAGAATTTATGGCGGTTTACGATTTTTTGAACGCCAAGAAATCAGAGACGCATTAGCGTATTTACGGTTGATCAATAATCGAAAAGACGATGCTGCATTTGAACGTATTATTAATACGCCAACCCGTGGTATTGGTAACACAACCGTTGCATTGGTAAGGGACGCAGCGCGAAGCTTAGAAGTTACACTATGGGAAGCATGCCAAACCATGCTACAAAATCAAGAATTAAAAGGGCGAAGTGCTAAAGTTATTCAAACTTTTGTCGATTTAATTGATCAGTTAGAAGATGATTCAGGTGATCTTGATTTAGACCAGCAAGCGAATTTTGTGATTCAACATAGTGGCTTAAAAGCGATGTACCAAGCTGAAAAAGGCGAACGTGCAGAAGCAAGAATAGAAAACTTAAATGAATTGGTTACTGCTTGCCAAACCTTTGAAATGGATCCTGAATTAGAAGATGAGCAAAGCCAATTAACCGGTTTTTTAACGCATGCTGCATTAGAGTCTGGTGAGTCACAAGCGGATGATTATGAACCTGCTGTGCAACTAATGACCATGCATTCTGCGAAAGGGCTAGAATTTAAGTTAGTGTTTATTGCGGGGCTAGAAGAAGGTATGTTTCCTTCTCAGCAGTCGGTTGAAGAAATTGGTCGCTTAGAAGAAGAACGTCGTTTGTGTTATGTCGGTATGACTCGTGCAATGCAGAAACTGTACTTGTGTCATGCAGAAAGTCGTCGTTTGTATGGTCAAGAAAAATACCATAAACCGAGCCGTTTTTTGCGGGAATTACCTAGCGAATGTGTTGATGAAATTCGCTTACAGAGCCAAGTTTCTCGTCCAGCAAGCACAGGACGTTTTGCGAATACTATTACCCTAGAGTCTTTTGATAACTCCGGTTTTAAGTTAGGGCAGTCGGTTGTTCATCAAAAATTTGGTGAAGGTGTCGTTTTAAATTACGAAGGAAATGGCGCTCAAAGTCGTATTCAAGTAAATTTTGCTAATGTAGGTAGCAAATGGCTGGTAGTAGCCTATGCTAATTTACAAGCGTTATAAAATATGTAGGTAGTATGACAAAAAAACTATTAGTGGTTGAAGATAGCAAGCCTATTGCTAGTGTTATTAAAAAGATTGGCGAATCTTTAGGATATGAAGTCACAATCGCAATAAGCCTTTCTGAAGTTGAAGACCTCTTACAAGGTGAAAACGAATTCTTTGCTGCCACTATTGATTATGCATTACCAGATGCTGAGCATGGTGAGGCAATTGAAACTGTACTTTCTCATGGAATTCCTGGTGTTGTTATGACAGGTAAAATGGACGAAGTAACCCGTAAGAAAATACTTGCTCAGCCGGTAATAGACTATATTCCTAAGGAAAATAGCCAAGCTTTTATGTACTTAAAGCGTATTCTATATTGGCAGGTGGCGAATACAGGCACAGGCGTACTGGTAGTTGACGATTCTCGTGCTGCAAGAAATCATATTGTAGAATTATTAAAAAGACGAAATTTTACCGTGTATATTGCCGATGGTGGTGATGCTGCTCTCGATGTGATTAAAAAAAATAATAATATCAAAATGGTGATCACTGATCTTGAAATGCCAGGCATGGACGGGATTTCTTTGACAAATGAAATCCGTAAACTTTACAGTCGCGATCAAATGACGGTCATTGGTATTTCTGGTGCTAGTAATGTAACGCATTCTGCCCGCTTCATTAAAAATGGAGCGGATGATTTTCTAAGAAAACCATTTTGTCCGGAAGAGTTTTATTGCCGAATCACACAAAATATAGAAAACCTGCACAATATAGAGAAAATCCAAAAAGCCGCGAATACAGATTATTTAACAGAATTACCTAATAGACGCTCATTTTTTAGTGATGGAAAGCAATACATATCATCGTATAACGGTAAAAATTTGCCTTATGGGTTGGCGATGCTAGATATAGATTTTTTTAAGAAAGTGAATGACACCTATGGGCATGAAGCGGGCGATCATATTTTGAAAGTGCTAGCCCTTTATATGAAAAAGCATTTAGGCAATGCTCTGCTAGCTCGTTTAGGCGGAGAAGAGTTTGCTATTCTTTTATCGGGTTCTGATCAAGAGGATATCTATAATCAACTAGATGAATTTCGTAGAGAAATATCTGTTTCACAGTTTACCCATGAAGAAAATCATATTAGTTTTACCGTGAGTATTGGCGCCGTTTTTAATAGTACTTTAGGTCTAGAAGAACAAATGAATCAAGCCGATGTTGCTTTATATAGCGCTAAAGAGAATGGGCGAAATCAAATAGTGGTATCAGAATAATAAAATTCAGTAGAAAAGAATTCTTTATTTAATGTTTTTTCTTACTGTAAACATACA
Organism: Thalassotalea sp.; assembly: GCA_029249355.1. Lineage (GTDB taxonomy): Bacteria > Pseudomonadota > Gammaproteobacteria > Enterobacterales > Alteromonadaceae > Thalassotalea_H. Next base: position 17,845 of record JAQWHO010000408.1, on the reverse strand, counting down.
CGTGCTTTATTTGAGGAAAAAAAGTAAAGTATTATGATTATAAATTAAACACTAAGTTACTGCTTTGCGATTGCTAAAATACCGTTGTAATTTAATTATCTTATCTTTATTTTTATGCTTTTCAGCAATGAATAGTATTGCCCAGCAATTAGACAGTACTCAAATCAAATCGGCTTACCTTTTTAACTTTATCAAACATGTGCAATGGTCTGATGAGACCAGTAAAAATCAATTCGTCGTTGCCATTTATCAAAACCAACCATTATTCGAACAAATATCTAACACCTTAAGCGATCGCCTTGTAAAAAATAAACCTATCTCTGTGATATATGTCGAAAGTGTTCAGGAATGTAAAAATGCAGATGTTGTTTTTGTTACGGTTGAGTCTGACATAGACATTTCAACGATTGCTTCTGATTTACGGCAAACGCAAACATTATTGGTGACAGATAATAGCGCCGATAAACATAATATTATGATTAATCTGGTGGTTGATTCGGAAAAGAAAGCGATTACTTTTGAAGTAAATAAGTCGAATATTGTTTTTGAACAACTTTCGATGTCGTCTGAGCTTTTATTATTGGGTGGCACGGAAATCGATGTAGCCACACTTTATCGAGAAACAGAAGTCGCCATGCAAAAAATGAGACTTCGAGAAGTTAAGCTACAACTTGAATTAAATCAGCAAAATGAAAAAATTTCCGATAATATCTCACGCCTTAATAACTTAAATAATGAATTAGGAAAAAGACAAAATATTGCCGAGCAACGACAAGTAGAATTATTAGCATTAAAGAAAGACATTGATCGTCAAAAGCTATCGGTAACGGCTAAAGAAGGACAACTTAACGATGTTCTTCAGCAGTTATCATCGGCGAGAGAAGCTCTTGAAGCAAAACAAAAAGAGACTGAGCAACAAGACCAAGCAAACGAAGCCATGTCGAATCGAATTGCGGCAAATAAAAACATCCTTGGGAAGCAACAATCGCAACTTGAACAACAAGAATTACAGTTAATAAAGAAAAATGAACAATTAGCACAAGGGAAAGAGCGTATCGATAAACAACGTTCTTACATTACCTTTTTAGCCGGTTTAATTACGACTGCGCTATTGTTTAGTATTTTAGTGGTGTGGCTATTTATTAAAAATAAAAAAACGACGCGAAAATTAAGTCAAACATTAGCGAACTTAAAAAGTATGCAAGACCAGTTGATACAATCTGAAAAATTAGCATCGTTAGGAAAATTAACGGCAGGCGTTGCGCATGAAATTAATACTCCACTTGGTATCGCTGTTACCTCAACAAGTTCTGCACTGGAAGCGACTCGCGCAATTTTAGGTGATTTTGAACAAAATAATTTAACTAAAAGTGCGATGAGTAAATACTTTCAGTCAATTGAACAGTCGGCTGAATTGAATATGTCTTCTCTGGATAGGGTTATTGAGTTATTGAATAACTTTAAGCAAGTTGCAGCGGATCAAGTGGTTGGTGAACTGAGAGAAATTAATTTCACCCATTATATCAACGAAATTATGCAAACGCTGTCAGCTGAATTAAAACGTGATCGTGTTACTTACCAGTATCAAGGTGATGAAGAAATAATGATGAAAACAGTACCTGGCGCTATCGCTCAAGTGTTAACTAATTTGGTGACTAATTCATTAAGGCATGGTTTTGAAAATCAACAATCAGGTAATATTGTTATCAAAACGGAAGTGACAAATGATGTGATTACCTTGATGTATGCTGATGATGGTAATGGTATGACAGCAGAAGTATTGCAGAACATCTTTGAGCCGTTTTTCACGACAAAGCGTAACAGCGGTGGCACAGGCCTTGGAATGAATATTGTCTATAACATTATAAATCAAAAACTACAGGGTAATATTGATATCGAAAGTGAAGAGGGGCAAGGTGCGCGCTTTATCATCACCTTGCCTAAAGTACTTAAAGAGTAATCGCTAACGTTTCGCTGTTTCTAAGTTCCTTAATTGTTTCTTTTGTTTATGCGCCTTGAGTGAATCAACACTATAAATAAGCAACGCTGCCCAAATGAACACAAAAGTGATCAGTTTTTCCATAACCAATATTTCATTATAATAAGCGGTTGCTAAAATAAACATAATACTTGGACCTATATATTGAAAGAAGCCCACTGTAGATAAGGTCAATCGTTTAGCTGCGGCTGTAAAGCAGAGCAAAGGCGCTGTAGTCACTATTCCAGCAAATAATAATAATAGATTTAATGAGGCGGTATTGCTGAGCATATTACTGGTTTCGCTGCTAACAAAAAACTGCCAATAAATTAATGCGATAGGTAACATTAATGCTGATTCAATGAGCAAGCCAATAAAAGAGTCTATAGGTAACTTTTTACGCAATAGTCCGTAAATACCAAATGTACAGGCAAGGGCTAGCGAAATGATAGGCAAAGAACCAATGTAAATTAATTGAATTAATACACCTATAATCGCTAAGACAACCGCTAACATTTGCCATTTTCGTAAACGTTCACCTAAAAAAATCACACCCAATGCAACACTAAATAAAGGATTAATAAAGTAGCCTAAACTCGCATCTAATAAATGGTCATTGTTAACCGCCCAAATAAACATGAACCAATTAACACCGAGAAATGAAGCCGTGAGCATTAACTTCACCAATATTTTTGGTTGTTTCATGATCGTTATCAAGGGAGATAACTTTTTAGACAACAATACGATGATAAGTAATAAAACACATGACCAAACTACGCGGTGAACCATTATTTCGTCTGGTGACACATCGCTGATGAGCTTGAAATATATCGGTGCTAATCCCCAGAGTAAATAGGCGCAAATGGCACTAATCACTCCAGAACGTGTTTCGTTAGAAGGCTGGTTGGTCATACATATAATCGGTAGATAGTTGTTAACCTAAATTATATCATGGTGTTGCGCAGTCTCGTCTTATCGTATGACAATTATTTGATAAAAAAGATGTAAACTAAACTTCACTGGTTTTTTGATTACTCAGCTATTTTTACCCGACCATATAAGTGCCTGTACCAAAAGCAATATGATCATTTTTTTCATTGTGTAGTTCCATACGTGCTACCGCGACTTTACTTCCACTTCTTATAATTCTCGCTGTCGCAATAAATACTTCACCTTTGCCAGGACGCAAAAAGTCGGTGCGAAGATCAATAGTACTTAACTTTCTGAGATTATAATGAATGTTTTCAGGTGATAAATCATCGAGTTGATCAATAATATTTGCGGCGGCAACAACACCTCCGGCAATATCTAAAACTGTCGCAGTAACTCCTCCATGAAGAATTTTCTGAATAGGATTACCAATCAATTTATCTTGCCAAAGGAATTTTACTTCAGACTGTTGTGTGTCAAATTGCTGTATTTGCAGACCGAGTAAACGATTAAACGGCATGTCATTGTTCCAAAAATTGATTATTTGTTTATAAATCTCTGCTTGTTCCATAATCTGTCTGGTCTGATGAGTTGCTTAGAATTTCTAAAGAGTAACACTGAACTAAACAGAAAGAAATTTTTCTTATTGTTTCAGCATTAAGGTAAAATACTCGTAATTGCTATTAAAGATGATATTTCGTTGACAAACCATGCGCTAAACTCCCTTGAACCAATGTTACTAGACAAGCTAAAGCATCATTTTGGTTACACGACTTTTAGAAAAGGTCAGCAAGCAATTATTGAACAGGTATTACAGGGAAAAGATAGTCTTGTTTTAATGCCAACAGGGGGCGGAAAGTCTTTATGCTATCAGTTACCCGCAACGGTTCTTCCTGGGATCACTATCGTTATTTCCCCTTTGATTGCGCTAATGAAAGATCAAGTTGATGCCCTAAAACTTCAAGGTATCAGTGCGGCTTATGTCAACTCTAGTCTAGAACAAAGTGAAATTAATCAGATCTTTCAACAATTAGCTGCCGGTGAAATTCGTTTACTTTATATTGCCCCTGAGCGGTTAAATAATCATTACTTTATGCAAGGCTTACATAGCCTACCTATTCAACTGTTTGCTATTGATGAAGCGCATTGTATTTCTCAGTGGGGTCATGATTTTCGACCGGCATATACCCGCTTAAACATTATTAAAGAGCAATTTCCTCATATTGCCGTGCTTGCTTTAACGGCAACAGCCGATGTCACTACTCGTAAAGATATTCTTCAACAGTTAAATCTGTCTGACCCTTATATTCATCTAGACAGTTTTGATAGGCCTAATATTCGTTTGACGATGGCGGATAAATATCAAGGGACGCAACAAATTATTAGTTATGTTAAAAAACGTAAAAATGAGTGCGGTATTATTTATTGTAATAGTCGTTGGCAAGTTGAAAAATTATCGAAATCAATGGCGGAGGCAGGTATAAATTGTGCGGCTTATCATGCCGGAATGGAAGTTGAAATAAGAAATACGGTGCAAGAAGGTTTTGCTAAAGACAATATTCAAGTCGTTATAGCAACGGTTGCCTTTGGTTTAGGGATCAATAAATTAAATGTTCGCTATGTTATTCATTTTGAGCCACCTCGAACATTGGAATCTTATTATCAAGAAATAGGACGTGCAGGCCGTGATGGCTTGCCGGCGGAAGCACTATTTCTTTACGATGAAAAAGACGCTCAACGCATTAATAAACGCATTGAACAAGGAGATAATATTCAACGAAGGCATGTTGAAGTTCAGCGTTTTAGTGCTGTTACTGGCTTTATTGAGGCGCAAACTTGTCGACGTCAATTGGTGCTAAATTATTTTGCTGAATATACCGAAAAAGGCTGTGGAAACTGCGATATCTGTTTAGATCCGCCAAGCCAATTTGACGGATTAGAAGCGGCCCAAAAAGTATTGTCATGTGTTTACCGCATTAAGCAACAAGGGGATATTGAACACACAATCAATGTATTACGTGGCCAATTGAACGAAAAAATTAAACAGCGGGATCACGATAAGGTCTCGACTTTCGGCATTGGTAAAGAGAAAACCCTTAGTTATTGGCATGCGATTATTCGTCAATTAATTCATTTGGGTTATTTACAACAAGACATTGAAAACCATTCAGCGCTTTGTTTAACTCAGGCGTCTCATGCAATTTTAAAAGGTGAGCAGTTACTTATGTTGGCAACTCCGCGCCTACAAAAAGCGAGTTATTGGCGAAAAGAAGGGGCGACTTCGAGTTATGATCGTAAGTTATTTTCAAAATTACGTAGGCTTCGAAAAGAAATTGCCGATGCGGAAGATATTCCTCCTTATATTGTTTTCAATGATGCAACATTATCTGAACTGGCTAAATATCAACCGATGACTTCTCATGAAATGCTCAATATAAATGGCATCGGCGATACAAAATTATCAAGGTATGGTCAGTCATTTTTAGTATTAATCAAAGAGCATTTGGCTTAAATATTTTACTAGCAGTAATAAAAAAGCGCTCAGTAGAGCGCTTTGAATTAGCTTAAAATATGGCTTTATTTTAAGCTAGCATAATAAGCAGCAACGTTCGCGATATCTTCATCAGATAAAGGCATTGCCATAGCGCCCATTACAGGGTCTTTGCGCTTGCCAGATTTGAAATCTTTTAACTGTTTAGCGAGATAAATTTCTTTTTGACCTGCTAAGTTAGGGTACATAGGGATTGCAGAAATACCTGCAGCGCCATGACAAGCAGCACATGTACCTGATTTAGCTTTACCAGCATCAACATCACCAGCAAATGCAGGAGACGCAATCATCACTGTAGCTGCAATAGCCAAAGTAAGTTTTTTCATAACGTTATCTCTCTTAGTTAATTTAATATTTTTTATAGCTCTTTCTCGATTATATGAGAAAAGATCTAAACTGTCTTAAGTTTTTTTGTATTATATCGGGGAAACCGCAATTTTATTGATATCGGGCAAATTATAGCGTGAATATAGCATTTACATGTAAAGAATTAACGACAATTTCAATTATTATTAGCTGTGATCTTGATTGGTCTCAAGATGAGTTACCGTTAATGATCAACCAATATTTTCAGCAATACCCTAATTTAAAAAAAATTGAATGGTCTCAAGGTGCTGATTTAGAAGCTGTAAGATTTAAATGGCAGCACCATGATTTTTCTCTCAACTTTGAATGTTATGGCCAATCCATTTGGTTGGAATGCCCAGAGCATAACGGCTCTGTTTTGTTGGCCTCGTTACATCAATATTTGAATGAAAAATAACATGAAAAGAATATTAGTGAGCAGTTGTTTTCTTGGTGAAAAAGTACGCTACGATGGTAAAAGTAAATCATTGATTAATGACACTTTGCTGCTTTGGAAAAAACAAAAGCAATTAATTAGTTTTTGTCCTGAAGTTGCTGGTGGTTTATCGGTTCCTCGACAGCCAGCAGAAATTCAGCAAAATAATGGCTTAATTATTACTTGTGATGGTGAGGATGTCTCGCGTCAATTTATTAAAGGCGCACAGCGCGCATTAGATATTTGTCAGCAACATGATATACATTTTGCTTTATTAAAAGAGTCTAGCCCATCATGCGGCAGTACGACTATTTATGATGGCTCGTTTCAAAATTAGAAAATAGCTGGGGAAGGTGTGACCGCGGCTTTGTTAAGAAAAAATGGTATTCGTGTTTATTCTGAAAATAATATAATGGAATTAATTTCGGCAGTAGAGCAAATTAATGCGACACCATAACTTTATTGACGCCGCTGCGCTGCATATCCGTTACTAAACTTCGCGTGTAATTAATAACAGTTTGGGCGTTTTGCGAAACCTTAAAATCATTAACCCCTAAAGAAACCGTCATTTGAGGAAGTCGAACGCCTGATTTACTACTCACAAACCTTAATTTTTCTACACCTTGGCGTATTTTTTCGGCAATTTCGCCTGCAATACTTCGTTCTACTTCAGGTAATAAAATCAAAAATTCATCCTGACCAGAGCGAATAGGTAAACCACTTTCGCCAACATAACTGCCTACTTTATTGGCAATTTTTGATAAAAGCACATCACTTATTAAGGCGCCAAATTTATCATTCACTTGAGCTAATTTATCGACACTAATCACAATGGCGGCAATATTTTTGTGCGGATCTTCAGTCGTCCACTGATCTAAATGTTTATTTAATGCTTTTCGATTATACAAACCGGTTAGTGGATCTAAATATATTTCTTTTTTGACTTCTTCTAGCTCTGTTTTTAATGATAACGACTGCTTTTTCGAGATAAGCAATTGCTTCGCTAGCTGTTGCTGCTTTTGTTTAAAGGATCTTGATGCACTTTCAATTTGCTGAATAGCGTTGGCAATTTTTTGCTGGTTTTTTGACTTTAAGTCATCAACATTATCATCTATTTTTTGAATTAAACCATTGGCATATTTTACAGAATGTTGATTGCTTGTTTGCACATCGGTAATTAATTCATCTATATCTGTAATTATATCGTCTCTGAAACTACCTTGACCTAAAACGTGAATTTGGAATAACTCATTAATAAAGTAATTATCAAGTTTTTTACCTAGGCTTAGGTGTTGTTTTATTTGAGAAATTAGTGCGGTATTTTTTTTATTAACAAATTCGTAACTTACAGCATAATTGATTGGCGTCGCAGGCAAATGCCAAAGTTGCAATTGTTTTATTGCTTGAGCGAGTTTTTTATCTGCTTGTTCAATGGAATCATGATGCTTCACTACTTCCAAACCTCTATTTTACACTACAGCTTTATTATTGTTATAAGGTTATTCTCTAGTAATTTTATGTAAACTTCTATAGTAAATTTCCGATAAATATTAATAAATTGTAAATAAAGCACTTTTTTTGACCAAGATTGTACATTTTAACAATTTTATATTATGAAACTTGAGCTTTCATCGGTGAAAATATTTGGTAGAGTGGAGCTATAATTTTATCTTGAATGAAAAAAATGAAATACATCTCTATCTTTTTGTCTCTTTTCTTTATTGCTTCTTGCGGTCAACTCCCAAAAGAGACCAGTCGTTGGAATAGTTTAGCCCTAAAAGAAATCATCAATGAATATCATCAATACCAAAAAGCACTTAGCCCTTTTAGCCAGCCAGGCGTTGCCGATAATAATGCTAAATTACCTGACCTTTCTCCGGATACGTTATTAAAAAACTATCAAGGTAAGAAAAAAATATATCAAAAACTAGTCAAAATTGATCCTGAGAGCCTAAGCCAAAATGATCAAATTAATTGGTCGGTATTAACTTACAAAATTAAAAACCAATTAGACAACTATGTAAATAAAGAACATTACATGCCGCTCACTGCAGAATCTGGCTTTCATGTCGGTATCAGTTGGATCAGTAAGCGCGTTCAATTTAAAGTTGAACAAGATTATCAAGATTACCTAAAGCGCATGGCGGCACTACCAAAGTATTTTGATCAGCAAATGGCCTGGATGGATTTAGGTATAAAAGAGGGAATCACTCAGCCAGCCGTTGTATTAATTGGTTTTGAAGACTCTATTAAGGCTTATATAAAAGAAGACGTGACCGATAGTGGCTATTATCAGCCTTTTAAAAAAATGCCGGAACATTTTGATGCGAAGTTAACGGCAGAATTAAGAGCTAAGGCACAGCAAGTGATTAGAGATAAAGTGATCACAAGCTATCAAAAATATTACGATTATATGGTGAATCAATATCAGCCAAATGGTCGAAAAAACATTGCCGCAAACTCATTACCTAATGGTGAAAATTACTATAAAAACAGGGTTGAACATTATACTACGTTACCAATGTCTGCAGATGACGTTTATCAAAAAGGTTTAGAAGAAGTTGCTCGTATTCGTGCTGAAATGGAAGATATTATTACTTCTGTTAACTACCAAGGTGATTTTGCAAGCTTTGTGGAGTTTTTACGAACCGATCCGCAGTTTTATGCCCAAACGCCTGAAGAACTGTTAAAAGAAGCGTCATTTATTGCTAAAAAAATGGATGCTGAATTACCACGATTATTTAAAACTTTACCGCGAACTCCATATGGTGTTATGGCAGTGCCAGCGAATATTGCGCCAAAATACACAACAGGTCGATATGCTGGACCTTCTCGAGATGATCAGCCGGGTAATTATTGGGTTAATACTTATCGCTTAGATCGTCGTCCTCTTTATGTTTTAGAGGCGTTGACGTTACACGAAGCGGTACCTGGTCATCATTTACAAGGTTCTTTAGCGAAAGAAATGAAGAATGTTCCAGAGTTTCGTAATAACACCTATATTTCTGCTTTTGGTGAAGGCTGGGGCTTATACTCTGAATTTTTAGGGCTAGAAGCGGGATTTTATCAAGACCCTTATAGTAATTTTGGTCGGTTAACCTATGAAATGTGGCGAGCGTGTCGATTAGTGGTTGATACGGGGATGCACAGCAAAGGCTGGAGTCGTGATCAAGCCATGTCATTTTTGGCCGATAACACCGCGTTATCATTACATAATGTGAAAACTGAAATTGATCGTTATATTTCTTGGCCGGGACAAGCGCTCTCTTACAAAATTGGTGAGCTAACGATTAAAAAGTTACGTAAGAAAGCTGAAGATACATTAGGTGCCACGTTTGATTTGCGTGAGTTTCATGATGAAATACTTAAGAATGGTTCAATGCCATTATCAATGCTAGAGCAAGTGATTAATCAATATATTTCAGATCAACAATTGTTAAGTAAGGGATAAGTAGTACAGAATAACTAAGTCAGGCATAGCAATAAGGGACAAGGGAAGCACGCAAAGTACACAGAAGGAAATAGATAGAGTCTGCTAAATATAGACAAGCCCCCACTATATCTAAATTTGGTAGTTCCGCTATCATAGGTTTCCCTTTAGACCGGTAACTTTGCGTCTCTAGCTTTCGCTAGATTTGCCCTTATCGAGCTTTAGAAGCTCTGAAAACATTATAAGCTATGAAGCTTGCTTGTAAACCTTTATCATTGATAATGCAGAATTAATCGTATAGTGCGAGAAATAATTTTTTCTAATTGATTGAATAAACGAGAAAAATACAGGTATGTCTGTGAATAAATTAATATTATTTTTATTGGTTATGTTGGTTAATTTTTCCGCCAATAGTTATGCTGACAATGAAAATTTGACCATTATTGAACAGAATATTGCAAAAGTTGATCGCCTATTTGCCATTGATTCTGAACTACTTGCAAATGAAGAAGTCGTCCAGTTATCCCAAGATATAATTCAAAATAGAGGCTTCTATGAAAATAATACGGTAGGCAAAGTGTTCAGTCTATTGGCTGATGTTGCAATAAATAAGGGCGATTTATCTCGAGCGATGCAATTTTCATTAGATGGAGAAAGCCTGACAAATATTGATACTACTTTACGTTTAACATTAATGTTGAAAATAACATCAGGCTATTATTTTAAAGGGAAATTTAAGCAAGCTCAGCAAATGGCTGAAAAATCAGTAAGTTTGGCAACACAATTAAATAACCCCAATTTTTTAGTCAAAGCATTAAGTTATCGCTCGATGACCAATGCGTTGAATCTTAAACATCAACAAGCATTTTCAGATCTCGAACAAGTGAAACAATACTTAACTGAGCATCAAGAATTTTCTGATCATATTGCGGTGTTAAATGTTTTAGCGAATGCACATTTTTACATTGCAGACTATCAAACATCAGTAACGCTCTATAATCGTATTTTGAAGCTTAGATACGATTTATCGAAAGAAAATAATATTGAAAGTACCTATTATGATTTAGCGCGATCGTATTTAAGCATGGGACGATTAGATGATGCTCATCATGGATTTTGGAAAGCAATATCTTTGGCCGAAAAGAAAAGTGCACCGATCAGAGTCGCTTATGGAAAAATGGGCTTAGGGCAAGTTCTGTTTCTGCAAAATAAAACCGAGCAATCTCTTGAACAGTTACTAACGGCGAAAACTCTATTTCATGGACAGAATTTATCTCACCCTTATTTAACGACCCTTATTTCGCTCGCTAAAGTAAGCCAGTCTTTTGGTAATAAAGATATCGCTTTTCAATATTTAAGTGAAGCTGAGTTGGTTGCAGAACGTGTTGAACTAACGCATGCTCAAATTGAACTGTATGCATTACTTGCGACGATGTATCAAGAAAAACAATTATTTGAAAAAGCCTTAAAGTCACAACTTAAATATACTGAATTGCTCAACAAGTTTAGTTTTTCTCAACAAAAACTTTTTAACACAATGGATGCTGAAATACCTGAATCTGAAAAGCGCCGTGTTTTATCTTTAGGAATGGCAGAAGAAACCGATTTAAAAAGTCAGTTTACTCAGAAATATCAACAACAAAAAAGTATTATTGTTTTCTTAATTTCTATTGTAGTGCTGATGTTTATTTCAATATTGTTTCTAGGGCTAAGAGCAAGAGCATTAAGACTCAACCAACAGTATGATGAAGTCGAAAAACCGTTAGATTATATTGCGACGCCTTCACAAACGAAGAAGTTTTATCAGCAACATTATAAAATGGCGAGAAAGTATGAATACACCTTAATCGTTGGCTATTTTTCGATTGATAATTGGGAAGAGTTAGAATTTCAATTTAATAAAAGAGTGATTGGGGAAGTTTCTCGAACTATTTCTACTTTGGTGAATGAATATAGTGGAGAGTTTGATCAAGTTGGCTTAATTAATCAGGGAGAGTATTTATTCTTATGTCCACATCAAAATGCACAATACTTAAAAGAAATTTTTGAAAAACTAACCGAAGCGTTAAAAGTGCAATTTTTTGCTAATTTAGGTGAGTTTTCCATTAAAATTAGTTACGATTATCAATCCCCCAGTGTTCAAGATATTGACCCATATATTTTCTTATCTCGGTTGAGTGAATCAACAAGGGCTGAGTATAGTAGTTATAAAAATTAGGTGTATACATGTTATTTAGTCTTGCGATAATTGTCGTTTTTGTTGTAGTGAGTATTTACTACTATTTCCGTTCAGAAAAACTATATGCGGAATTAAAGTCAGTAAAAAAAGAAGTTAGCGTCATTAAAAAAGAATCAAAACTGATGGTTGATTCCTTTGCGGTTATTGCAAAAAAAAATGAAGACTTTATCGGTTTTAGGTTTAAAGCTATTCAAGAGCACTGTAAAGACAATGAATCGTTAGTGTTACTTACGCCTTTAGTGACAAACTACGCGACGATATTTAGAGAAAGCATTCGCGGTAAAGGTGAAATGCATAAAATTGCGAAAAAATGTTGTGATAGTTATCAAGCCGGCAGCTTTAAACGATTAAATTCACACATAGCGACACAAGATGCTCATATAAAACGAGCGTGGAGTAGTAATAATATCAATGGCTTTATCTCTTTTATGGAAGCAATGATAATATTATTAGAAAAGCCACAGCCAGCAAAAGCTACAGCTTAATCGGGTAGAGTTTATATAAAAATAAGCGGCTATTTAGGCTTGTTTTTTAACATTTCTCTTAAGTTTGCCACACCCATTTTTGCGGTTTGCTCTTTTTGTTCTTGGCTTTTTTTCGTTTGACTTAATTCCCAACTTAAATCATCTTGTGGCAATTCATGTAAAAAACGACTGGCTTCGGTGCGTGATACTTCACCAAACTGTCGACGTTCACGGGCATAGGTGAAAATTAATTCACGTTGTGCCCGAGTAATGCCTACATAGGCAAGTCGACGTTCTTCTTCAACGTTACCTTCATCCATACTTGTTTGATGAGGTAATAGTCCTTCTTCCATACCGATTAGAAATACATAAGGAAACTCTAACCCTTTTGACGCATGCAAAGTCATCAGTTGCACTTGATCGCTGTCTTCTTCATCTTCATTACGTTCCATCATGTCACGTAATGTTAAACGGGTAACCACTTGCGCCAGTGTCATTGGGTCTTCGTCTTCATCACCTTCAAGCATTTGTTGCACCCAACTAAAAAGTTGAGTGACATTTTTCATGCGCATTTCTGCCGCTTTTGCACTCGGCGAAGTGTCGTACAACCAATCTTCATAATTAATTTCACGTACCATGGCGCGTAAAACTGCAGGAGTATCACCACGCTCAGCATGGTCGGCTGTTGCAACTATCCATTGCGTAAAGCGCTGAACCGATACTAGTCCACGCCCTTGTAAATGTTGCTCTAAACCTAATTCAAAACTTGCAGCGAACATACTTATTTGGCGCATATTTGCATAGCTACCGAGCTTTTCTAACGTTGTGGGTCCTATTTCACGGCGAGGCACATTCACAATCCGTAAAAATGCGTTGTCGTCGTCAGGGTTCACCAACACACGCAGAAATGCCATCATATCTTTGATTTCAGAACGTGAGAAAAATGAGGTGCCACCGCTAATTTTATAGGGAATTCGGTTAGTCATTAAGGCTTTTTCAAGCAATCGAGACTGATGATTGCCGCGATATAAAATGGCATAGTCTTTAAATTTAGAACGATTTAAAAAGCGGTGGCCAATAAGTTCTCCAACCACTCGTTCTACTTCGTGCTCTTCGTTTTTTGTTTGTACAACGCGTAATTCAACACCGTAGTTTAGTTCGCTAAATAATGCCTTGTCATAAACATGAGGATTATTAGCAATAAGTACATTGGCACATTTTAAAATTCGTCCGCTAGAGCGATAGTTTTGCTCAAGCTTAATCAATTTTAATTGCGGAAAATCTTCGCCCAATAACACTAAGTTTTGTGGTTTGGCGCCACGCCAAGAGTAAATTGATTGATCATCATCACCAACCACGGTTAATAAGCCTTTTTCACCCGTGATCAATTTAACTAATTCATATTGACTGGCATTGGTATCTTGATATTCATCGACCAGCATATATTGAATTTTTTTCTGCCAACGCTCTTTTACTTCTGGAAAGTTTTTTAATAATAATGTTGGGATCAGAATTAAATCATCAAAATCTAAAGCGTTATACGCTTTCATATGTTTTTGATATGAAGCATAAAATTCAGCGAACATTTTAGTGTCAGCATCACTGGCCATTTTCAGCGCTGAATCAGGCAGTAATAAATCATTCTTCCAGTTAGAGATCATACTTTGCAGCTTGCTCAGTAAATCTTTATCTCCGCCAAGCTCTTCTTGTGTAAGTTCTTTTAATAGTGCGAGGGAGTCTTGATCGTCAAAAAGCGTAAAACCGGGTTTATAACCTAAAGTTTTTATTTCTTTGCGAACAATATCTAGCCCTAAAGAATGAAAGGTAGAAACGGTTAAACCGCGCGTTAGCGATTTATCTAACATGTTTACAACACGCTCTTTCATTTCTCGAGCGGCTTTATTGGTAAACGTAACCGCGGCAATGTTACGTGCTTTGTAATCGCACTTTTGAATGAGATAAGCAATTTTTTGGCAAATAACCCCTGTTTTTCCACTGCCTGCGCCGGCTAAAACAAGGCATGGGCCGGTAACATATTTTACTGCTTCATTTTGTCCGGGGTTAAGTTTCATTATTTTTTAGTTAAGTTTGTACGATGAAATTATAAAGGGCGGAGATTTTACCTTGTTTACTATACCCAAGCTACCTCAAGATGCAGGATTCAGCTGAAACGAGCATATTGAGGTGATTTGGGTATAAACCGTACAGTGAATTAGGCATTGGCAAAAATGCTAATTGTATTACAATAGTGAGATAGATCACCGACAGGTTATACACCATGATTAATGCTAAGAAAATTGAAGATATTGCTAAACAAGTTACGGAAGCTATTCCACCTGGCTTGAAAAATTTTGCCGCTGATTTTGAAGATAAAACTAAAACAGTTTTACAGCGCAAATTATCGCAATTAGACGTAGTCTCACGGGAAGAGTTTGATGTTCAAACGCAAGTGTTGTTGAAAACACGCGAAAAGTTAGCTGATTTAGAAGCTAAAATGGCAGAGTTAGAAGCTAAAGTTTCAGATGATTCGTAACGACTACTTAATTTGCGCATTACCAAGCTAAGTAGCTATCTTCTATTCTGCCACTATTGACCAAACGGCTAATTCATTACCACTTGGTTCAACAAAGTGAAAACGTCGTCCACCCGGAAAATCAAAAATAGCTTGCGTGATTGTACCGCCTGCCATTTCTACATTTTTTTGTGTTAACTCAAGGTTCTCGCTAAGCAGAACAAGTAAGGCTGAGCCGTTAGCGGTGGTTGACTTTAAATCAGCACGATAGAAGCCGCCATCAAGGCCTTGATCACTGAAAGAGGTATAATCTGGTCCATAATCAACGAATGACCAATTAAACGCTTGCTCAAAAAATACCTTAGTGGCTGGAATGTTGTTTGCTGGAAACTCTACGTAATTTAGTTTTTCATTTGAGCTCATAATCTGCCTTTAATCTATTTTGATTTTTTACGAGTGTATAAATAAAGTAATTCATTTTCACGTTTATTTTTCATCCGTTTAGAGCCAATCACGAAAAACTTGAGATTGATCAATATTCAAGAATGAAAATTAAGGCAATTTTATCATGAGAACTGTTTATTCATTCCAATCCGCTATTTGTTTTTAATCGTGCTAAAATACAATTTACTGTGTAGAAAATTACAGAGCATTGTTTGAAGAGCCACGGATTCGGTATTAATAGAATACTTTAGGTGTAACTCTTAATTATGCTGAAATTTAGCAATAACCCTACTAAACATCTTGGATTTGAATCCATAAAGAACAGCCGACTTTTATTATCTTCCTCTCTCTATCTTTTGATGGCATTACTGCTTGCGTTAAGTTTTAGTCTTAAAGCCGATACGTTAACGTTACCCGAATTCCAAGAAGGAACATTAGGTAAGTATCTTCAATACTTTCAAGAAGCAGAAAAACGGTTAACATTTTCCCAAGCACAAAAACATTTCCAGCAATCAAGTGTTAAAAAAGGGTCAAGTAACTCTATTTCACTTGGTATTGATGTTGCGCCGGCATGGATGAAATTTACTATAAACAATACCAATGAGTTAGCCGAAATTTATCGATTATCGGTTGAAACACCTTGGCTTGATAATATTGATACCTGGTTAGTTAAAGATGGGAACATCATTCAGCATATTGAAGGAGGTGACGCTTATCCTTATGAAAAAAGACCCATGCCTTATCGATTTTATGCGTTTGAACATAGCTTTAAACAAGGACTAACAGACGTTTATATCCGTATAGAAACCAAAGGGCCTATGGCTATTCCTATTCATTTTAGTACTGTGGAGAGGGCGATAAATAGGGATATTGCTAGTGGCTATCAATACGGTCTTTTATATGGAATTATGCTGGCGTTAGCTTTATATAATCTAGTGCTTTTTGTATTTATTAGGCAAAAAGAATACGGTTTATATAGCTTGTATCTTATTGGTTTTGTTTTAAATAGCCTTTCGTATACGGGACAATTACACACGATTATTACTTATGATTTTGGCCCTTATTTTCAAGACTGGTTAGATATTTTCTTAATGATAACCTACAGCGTTGCAGGCCTTCATTTTGCCCGTTTATTACTTCAAACAAAATTCTATGCGCTAAAGCTCGATCAGTTTGTTAAGCGAGTAACTATTGTTATTCCTGCAGGCATGGCGATTGGTTTTGTTTTTGATCAGCTTTTTTTCTCAATGATCTTAGCGTTTTTATTAAATACTTGTTTTGCCGTTCTTTTTATTGCTTTAGGGATTCGTGCGTTAATGGCGAATAAACCTTTTGCCGTTATATTTATTCTTTCTTCTGTTACTGCGGCCATTTGCATCACTATATCTACTTTAGCTGTAGCAGGATTTCTTGTTCCTTATAATGGTTATACCTTTAAGGCAATTGAGGTGGGTATGGCATTTGAAGCGATTTTACTCGCCGTTATATTGGCTCGACAGTTTCGTATGGCGCAACTCGACAAAGTTATTGCCGAGACATATGCCCGAACAGACAGCCTTACCCAACTGAATAATCGTCGCGGTTTTCAGGAATTAACTCAACCGATTTGGCAAAGCATTATTCGCGCAAAAAGGGATGCTTCTTTCGTGTTAATAGATATAGATTTCTTTAAACGATTTAATGATCAGTACGGCCATGACGTTGGCGATAAAGTACTAGTAAAAGTCGCACAATGTATCCAAGCAACATGCCGAAAAGGAGATATATCTGCAAGGTGGGGCGGGGAAGAATTTATTATATTCTTACCTGAAACATCAGAAAATCAAGCACTTTTGCAAGCAGAGCGAATACGAGCAGCCATCGAATTACTCGAGATAAATATCATTGAACTCCCGCTTTCCATAACTGCAAGTTTTGGCGTTGCGGGCACAAAAGAAAGTTACTTTCAGGATGAATTATTAACATTGGATACCCTTGAGCCAATGATTAATTCGGCTGATCGAGCGCTTTATCTTGCCAAACAGAAAGGCAAAAACCAAGTATGTACGCCTAAGTAACTTATTATTTGGTCGCTAAATCGAGCATGTAGAAATTTGCTCTCTTTTAAAAATATGCATTTTTAATTAATTAAATTTATTTAACCCCATTTTAGTTATTCCTTCGTTTTATAGATAAGCAAGTAGTTAATTTGATTACTTGTTGTGTGATCACACCTCATTAATTTTTATATTTATAGAGGCAACACTATGAAAAAAATAATATCTGTATTTACCATCGCAGGCGTAACAACATTTAGCCTATTTGCTTTTATGGCCTATTTGATCAGTAGTGATCAAGTAGGAATAACTGAAGGACCACCGCCGGTTATTATTGATATCGTACAAATACCAGAAGCATCTAAGCCTGAAGTTATTATAAGAAAACAGTTTCAACCATTAGAGCCGCCACCGGTGATGGAAACGAGTAAAACGACCCCTGAAGTAACTGAGGTTAATACTGCTTATAACTACACACCT
>JAQWHO010000407.1 GCA_029249355.1 Thalassotalea sp. | reverse complement strand
CTTTCAGATCAAATCATTAAACTTGATTTAGTCGACGCCATGATTAAAGGCGCTGATCCTACGGTAAGCGATGAAGACAGCGACAAAGTAGAATGTTCTGCTTGTCCAACATGTGGTTCATGCTCTGGTATGTTCACGGCTAACTCGATGAACTGTTTAGCAGAAGCGCTTGGTTTAGCCTTACCGGGTAACGGTTCTATGCTTGCAACGCATGCCGACCGTGAAGCACTTTTCTTAAAAGCGGGTCGTGAAATAGTTAATCTTACTAAACGTTATTATCAAGAAAATGATGAGTCTGCGTTACCACGTAATATTGCCAATAAAGACGCTTTACACAATGCGATGTGTTTAGACATTGCGATGGGCGGTTCAACCAATACTATTTTGCATTTACTGGCATTAGCACAAGAAGCTGAAATTGATTACACCATGGAAGACATGGATAAATTATCTCGCATCGTACCGCAATTATGTAAAGTTGCGCCTTCAACGCCTAAATATCATATGGAAGACGTACATCGTGCCGGTGGCGTTATGGGTATTTTAGGTGAATTGCTACGTGCTAACTTATTGAAAACCGATGTAACCAATGTTTTAGGTACAAGCTTAGCTGAACATATCGCCAAGTATGATATTACGGTGACTGAAGATGAAGATGTTAAGAAATTCTATCGTGCTGGCCCTGCTGGTATTCGTACTACCAAAGCCTTTAGCCAAGATTGTCGCTGGGACACGTTAGATGATGATCGTGAAAACGGTTGTATTCGCTCACTTGAAAACGCTTTTTCCACTGAAGGTGGCTTAGCCGTTTTATCAGGCAATATTGCGGTTGATGGTTGTGTGGTTAAAACCGCGGGTGTTTCTGATGATAACCTAGTCTTTACTGGTCCTGCTCATGTTTTTGAAAGCCAAGACGCAGCAGTAGCTGGTATTTTAGATAAAAAAGTAGTGGCTGGAGAAGTTGTTGTTATTCGTTACGAAGGCCCTAAAGGTGGTCCGGGTATGCAAGAAATGCTTTATCCAACCACCTATTTAAAATCGATGGGTTTAGGTAAAGCATGTGCGTTATTAACTGATGGCCGTTTTTCTGGTGGTACATCAGGATTATCTATTGGTCATGTTTCTCCTGAAGCAGGTAGTGGCGGCACTATCGCTTTGGTAGAACAAGGCGACATTATTCATATCGATATTCCAACCCGTGAAATTACTTTGCAAGTGAGCGATGAAGAATTAGCAACGCGTCGCGCAGTGATGGAAGCGAAAGGCAAAGACGCTTGGAAACCAGCTGATCGTGTTCGTCCAATTAGTTATGCGTTGAAAAACTACGCGATGTTAGCGACTAGTGCTGATAAAGGTGCGGTTAGAAATAGAGCACTTCTTGATGGTGAAGTGCAGGACGGTGAATAGTCAAATGACGGAAGCTGAAAATCAAGCGATGCAAGGTGAAGGGTTAGATTATCTTCGCCGCATTTTATTAGCGCCGGTATATGATGTTGCTGTAGAAACTGATTTAACGCCACTGACAAAGCTTTCTTCTCGGTTAGGAAATCAAATATTTTTAAAACGAGAAGACCAACAACCTGTTCATTCTTTCAAGTTGCGCGGTGCTTATAATAAACTTTCAAATTTACCTGAAGCACAATGTATTCATGGTGTTATCGCTGCTTCTGCCGGAAATCATGCACAAGGCTTAGCGCTGGCGGCGCATAAATTAGGCATTAAGGCGACTATCGTCATGCCAATCACCACACCTGATATTAAAGTGGATAATGTTCGCAGATTCGGTGCAGAAGTTCGCTTAATTGGTAAAAGTTTTAACGAAGCACAAACCGCTTCTGTTGAATATGCAAAAGCTGAAAATAAAACACTTATTCACCCTTTTGATGATGTAGATGTAATTGCCGGCCAAGGCACTGTTGCCAAAGAATTATTACAGCAACAACCGAAAACAGATGTGGTATTTATTCCTGTTGGCGGTGGTGGTTTGCTTGCTGGTATGGCAGTTTACTTAAAGCAACTTCAACCTAATATCAAAGTCATTGGTGTTGAGGCAGAAGATTCAGCTTGTTTAAAAGCGGCAATGGCAGCAGGAGAGCCTGTTGATTTGGAGCAAGTGGGATTATTTGCTGACGGTGTTGCGGTTAAGCGTATCGGCGAAAATACTTTTAGTTTGATTAAACAGTATTGCGATGACGTTATTACCGTGAATACTGACGAAATTTGTGCTTCCATTAAAGACATTTTTGAACAAACTCGTGTGATAGCAGAACCTGCGGGTGCCTTGTCATTGGCTGGCTTGCAAAAATATTGTAAAATGAGCGATGGTAATGAAGTTTTAGTTGCCATTCTTTCTGGCGCAAACATGAACTTTCACACGTTACGGTATGTATCAGAGCGTTGTGAATTAGGTGAGCAAAAAGAAGCGGTATTAGCCGTGACTATTCCTGAAGAAAAAGGCAGCTTCCGTAAATTTTGTCATGCGCTTCAAGGACGTGTTATTACTGAGTTTAACTACCGTCACACCGAAAAAAATAATGATAGTAGTGCCAATATCTTTGTCGGTGTTCGAACTGGTGGCGAGCAAGAGCGTGATCAGCTAATAAACTTATTGTCTGAACAAGATTATAGAACGACTGATCTAACTGAAAATGAATTAGCAAAATTACATGTTAGATACATGATTGGTGGATTAAATCCTGCTAATAGCCAAGAGCGTATTTTTCGCTTTCAATTTCCTGAATACCCCGGCGCACTCGAAAAATTCCTCAACACATTAGGTGAACTTTGGAACATCAGTTTATTCCATTATCGCAACCATGGTGCTGCATTTGGACAAGTACTTGCTGGCTTTGAAGTGGCAAATGATGACCAACTTGATTTCTTCAATCATTTGAAAGATTTAGGTTATGAGTGGCAAGAAGAAACCGATAACGAAGCTTATAAAGCTTTTCTATCTTAATAATTTGATAGAAAAACTAAAGCTTTAGTTAGATATTACACAGAATATTAATACTTAGCCCTAAAGTGGCTAAGTGTTTTTCTTCCGAAATAAGCTCATCGGCAATGAGTGGATGCTCAGCTAACCAATCTTTAGGTAAGCATAAATTGATCGTATTATTTTCATCTACCGACGAATGATAATGAGGTAAAACATCATCTTTTCTCAAACGGCATAAAATAACTGATAAGCGCAGAATAGCTAATAAATATCCGGCGGTTTGGCTGTCAGTAACCGATTGTTTCAACAAACGAGTATCAATATCCCCTTTATAAAGTTTTACAAATGTTTTAAGTAACTGGCGATCGGCTTGATCAAATCCCGGTAATTCTGCATTTTCAATGATGTAAGCACTGTGTTTTTGATGTTGCTTAAATTCTAATAACAAGCCTATTTCATGAAGGTCACAACCGATTAATAGTAACTTATAGCTATTATCTTTATTTAATTGCCATGCTGACGATAAGCTTGAAAATAATGATTTAACTTGTTCTTTAACGCGATAGGCGTGTTGAGTGTCAACATGATATCGGTGCATTAATGAAAGTGTTGTCCGTGTTCTTATGCTGACTTTATTATTACAAGGAAGCATCTCATAAAGTAAACCTTCCCGTAATGCGCCACTTGAAAGCTGCAACTGTTTAAGTGAAAAACTTTCAAATATGGCGATTAATATTGCCAGTCCACTCGCGATTACTGGGGTTCTTTCGCTGGTTAATCCAGGAATATTTATTTGTTCTATTGAATGATTTTGAATTAATTGTTGTTGTATCTCTTGGAGAAAATCATCTGTAATGATGGTCAATCGATTTTGATGCATTAATATTTCTGCTAATGCTTGCATCGTACCAGAGCCACCTAATATAGATTGCCATCCTATAGAACGGTATGGCTCTATTAACGGAGATAAAACCTTTTTAGCCGCGGCAATTGCTTGGGTAAAGTTGTTGGCAGTTAATAATCCATCGGAGAAAAACTGTCGATTATAAGTCACACATCCAATATCAATACTGGTCACTTTTTTAGATTCAAGGCCTGAACCAACAATAAGCTCGGTACTTGCACCACCAATATCAATAACAAAGCGTTTTTCTTTACAGCAGCTGGTATGAGCAACCCCTTGATAAATTAATTCAGCTTCTTGCTCGCCTGATAAAAGCGTGATGTTTTGCCCGAGTACTTTGTTAGCTCGATTAATAAAGGTTTGGCCATTTGTTGCGAGCCTAAGGGTTGCGGTAGCAACAATACGAACATTTTCAGTGGGGATATCTTGTAGGCGTTCAGCAAAAAAGCTTAGGCACTCTAAACCTCTAGCCATTGCTTCTTCACTTAATACATTTTGGCTACTTAACCCTGCAGCCAAACGTACTTTTCTTTTAACTTTGTCGACAACTTGCACGCTATCGGCAAGTTGTCGGGTGATCATCATATGAAAGCTATTTGAGCCTAAATCGATGATGGCATACAAAGGTGAACTTGCTAGATTATTGCTAATCAAGATTGCACCTAAGCATTATCTTCGGTTTCGGTTGCCACCTGTTCTACCACGATTTTGACCACCGTTGTGTGGTTTATGGCGACGTTGGCGAGGCTTTGGTTTTGGAAAATCAGTGATCAATGATTCATGATCATATTTACTGACGGGTAAAATATGTTCGATGTAAGTTTCAATTCCCGGTAAATTAAAAACATACTCTTCACAGGCAAAACTGATTGCATGGCCTGTAGCACCGGCACGGCCAGTACGACCAATTCGATGAACGTAATCTTCACAATCATC
>JAQWHO010000406.1 GCA_029249355.1 Thalassotalea sp. | reverse complement strand
AGCCAGAGCCAGAGCCAGAGCCAGAGCCAGAGCCAGAGCCAGAGCCAGAGCCAGAGCCAGAGCCAGAGCCAGAGCCAGAGCCAGAGCCAGAGCCAGAGCCAGAGCCAGAGCCAGAGCCAAAAGTTGGCTTTTTTGCTCGATTAAAGCAAGGATTAACTAAAACACGCCAAAATTTAGGCGGTGGCTTATTTGATTTATTTCGCGGTAAAAAAATAGATGATGAGCTTTTTGAAGAATTAGAAACGCATCTGCTATTGGCCGATGTTGGCGTTGAAACCACGACAAAAATTATTAATTCACTAACGGATTCTGCTTCACGTCGTGAACTAAAAGATGCGGAGTCTTTATATGAATTGTTAAAAGCTGAGCTGAAAAAAATTATAGAGCCTGTTAGTCAACCGTTGGTCATTCCTGAAGGTGAAGGTCCTTTTGTTATTTTAATGGTTGGTGTCAATGGAGTGGGTAAAACAACCACTATTGGTAAACTCGCCAAGCAATTTCAAGCGCAAGGAAAGTCGGTAATGTTAGCGGCAGGTGATACTTTTAGGGCCGCAGCTGTGGAGCAATTACAAGTTTGGGGTGAACGAAATGACATTCCCGTTATTGCTCAACATACCGGTGCGGATAGTGCGTCAGTTATTTTTGATGCCATCAGTGCAGCTAAGGCACGTAACGTAGATGTATTGATTGCTGATACAGCAGGCCGATTGCAAAATAAAGCTCACTTGATGGAAGAGCTGAAAAAAGTCGTTCGGGTGATGAAAAAGCTTGACGAAAATGCACCACATGAAGTGATGTTAACTATTGATGCCGGTACTGGTCAAAATGCGTTAAGCCAAACTCAACTTTTTGATGAAGCCGTTGGTTTAACGGGGTTAACCTTAACTAAACTGGATGGAACTGCTAAAGGCGGTGTTGTATTTGCGGTTGCTGATAAATATAACATGCCAATTCGCTATTTAGGTGTCGGTGAAGGTATTGATGATCTACGTCCGTTTAATGGAGACGACTTTATTGACGCTTTGTTTGTTGATAACTTTGCCCAAGATACATCTATTGAAAATAAAACATAAGAAATAATACACATGATCCGTTTTAATCACGTCAATAAAACTTATCCAGGCGGCTTTATTGCGCTAAACAATGTGAGCTTTAGTCTTGCGGCGGGAGAAATGGCGTTTTTAACGGGGCATTCTGGTGCTGGAAAAAGTACATTATTAAAATTAATGAGCTTGATGGAAAAGCCAACTAGCGGGCAAGTCATTATTAATAATACAGACTTATCAACGGTCACTTATCAACAAATTCCTTATGTCCGTCGTGGTATAGGCATGATTTTTCAAAATCATAACTTACTTATGGACCGCACCGTATTTGATAATATAGCGCTACCTTTAATCATTGAAGGCTTTAGCCATAAAGAAATAAAAAAACGGGTAGATGCCGCGCTAGATAAAGTACATTTATCTGATAAATCGCGTTGTTTTCCTAATATGCTTTCTGGTGGAGAACAACAACGTGTTGGTATTGCTAGAGCGTTGGTCAACAAACCTCCCATTTTGTTAGCCGATGAGCCAACAGGTAATCTCGATCCAAAACTCTCACTTGATATTATTAAGCTATTTGAAGAGTTTAATGACATGGGCGTTGCCGTATTAATAGCCACTCATGATTTAGGATTAATTGCGCGGTTAAAGTACCGAACTTTAACGCTCAAACAAGGTGCGATGATCAACGATGGTCTAATCGAAGGTTTGGGAGGCGAATAAATGGCTAAGTTTTCTGAAAGCAATTTTTCACACCACCAATCAGATAAACCTAACTTATTGGCAAAGATTTCTGCACGATTTATCCGTCATTTACAGCAAGGTATTGGTAGTTTAGGTGATTTATGGCGCACGCCGTTTACCTCTGTGATGACAGTATTAGTTTTAGGAATTAGCTTAACTCTACCTGCTACGCTGCACTTATTTGTTAAAAATGCTAAATCTATTTCCCAGCAGTGGGATTCTGCTTCAGAAATAAGTTTATTTTTAAAGCTATCCGTTGATGATAAAACAGCAAAAAATCTTGTCCAGCGTATTAATTTATACCCTGAAGTGGCTGAGGTTAAATATATTTCAGCGACCAATGCGTTAAAAGAATTTAAAGAGTTATCCGGTTTTGGCGAAGCACTTGAGTATTTATCTTCTAATCCATTACCTGCAACTATTCTTGTTACTCCCACTCAACGCGCGAGTAAAACGCAAGCGGCACGAGAGCTGTTACAAAAACTAGAAAACGAGCGAGAAGTTGAGCAAGGAAAGCTAGATTTAGAATGGTTAACTCGTTTAGAAGCGATAACACTGCTCATTGAAGATATTGTAATTGGTATTGCTGTTCTACTTTGTTTATCTGTGGTTTTGATTATTGGCAATACAATACGTTTGGCTATTTTAAATCAAAAAGACGCGATAGCCGTAATGAAACTTGTTGGCGCTACTGATAGCTTTATTCAACGACCTTTTTTATATTCTGGCGTTTGGTATGGTGTGCTTGGTGGTGCTGTTGCTGTAATTTGTGTGTCGATATTAGCGCAATATTTCACTGGCGCATTAATCAATTTAACAGATTTGTATCAGAGTGATTTTCAGTTAAAAGGGTTAGACTTTTCTGAAATGTGTACCTTAATTTCATTTGCGGTATTTTTAGGCTTAGCAGGTAGTTATATTTCTGTTAGAAAGCATATAAGAGCTATAGAACCTACTGCCGATTAATATGCAAAATATTGTATAAAGCCTTTATTGATTTGATAACATGCCATCCGCCCAGGTAAGTGCTTCTTGATAGGTTTTAAAGCAATAATCGGCTGTTAAATCTATTTTATTAGAGAGCACTTCACTTTCTTGCCAACGTCCTTTTTCAATGAGTTTAGCTAGGCTTAAGTAATCATTTAAGTAATTATCGTCATTTCGTAATGCCGATTTAATTTCTGTGTGTATAGGTAAGACATTAAGAACAAACTCTAAATCATGATCTAAAATACCATCAATCATTGAAAGTATTCCGGTAAGAAATGCTTTCGGTGGGTTAACTTCATCTAATTTAGTTTGTGAAATTAATTCACAAAATTTTGCTCTGATTAAAGACAGGCGCATTACTTCATCACATTTGCCTTCACTTAAATCAGATAAAGCCAGCAAAGTAATAAATTTCTTTAATTCCAGCTCGCCAATATAGATAAGTGCATGTCTTAAAGAGGTTATTTCTTGGTTGTTTCCATAAGTAGGACTATTGATAAAGCGTAATAGCTTATAGGTTAACCCTGGATCGGTACTGAATATTTCGCTAATTACATCATTGTCTAAAACCACCTTACTGGCTTGGCCGATAAGATCTAATATATTTTGTTTCGTAGTTGTTATTTTTCGTTGTTTAAGCATTTCTGGTTTAGCAAAAAAGTAACCTTGAAATAAGGTAAAACCTAACATTTTAAGTTTCTCAAATTGCTCTAAAGTTTCTACTTTTTCTCCAAGCAGCGTAATGTTTTTATTTGGTATTTTTCGTACATGCTTACTAATTTCTAAAAGTGAAAAGGCTAATACATCGATTTTAATAATGTCTATATACGGGAATAAAACATCCCACTTTGGATCGAAATCAAAATCATCTAATGCGAGGGTATAACCTTTGTCCTTTAAGGACTTTACTGATTCAACAAGTTGGTTTGAAATTTCAATATCTTCTAAAACTTCAATAACAATTTTTTTAGGATCTAGAAAGCTTGGAAAGCGTCGAATAAGAGTTTCTGCATGAAAATTTATATATGCCGGCAAATCACCGGTGACTTGCTCAACCCCCAAAGTTAAATGATTATTATTTAGGATATTTGAGGTTGCTTGGTTAGGGTCAATATTAGGGAAGGTATTACTTTTTCCATCACGAAATAATAACTCATACGCAATAACATTCTGGTTAATATCTAAAATAGGTTGTCTAGCTACATATGAATACAAAATAACACCTCAAATACACTAAAGTTTAATAACATGTAAACAAGCGGTTAACCTCCTGTTATTGCTTTGGGGATTTATTCTTTTTAATAAACTTATACAAATTATTATAGTCGATATGAAAGCATTTATTGTATCACCGTGTCTAGTAAGTTATGTTGATTATAGTAAATACTCGATCAAAAAAAATGTTCGTGTTATTATCGCGAGCAAGATAGAGAAAAGGGTTTAGATAAATGAGTGATAAAATTCAAACTATGACGCTAACTGTTCCGCAAAGCGGCAGTATTGAATCATATATGCAATCTGCTTATAGCATTCCAATGCTAACGGCTGAGCGTGAGCAAGATCTCGCAACTCGTTTATATGCAGAAAATGATTTACAAGCGGCACAAGAATTAATCATGTCGCATTTACGCTTTGTTATTCACGTAGCTAAAGGTTATGCCGGTTATGGTTTACCACAAGCCGATTTGATTCAAGAAGGTAATGTTGGGTTAATGAAAGCGGTTAAACGTTTTAATCCCGAAGTAGGTGTTCGTCTCGTATCATTTGCTGTCCATTGGATTAAAGCTGAAATTCATGAGTTTGTGCTTAAAAACTGGCGAATTGTGAAAGTAGCGACAACCAAAGCACAACGTAAATTGTTTTTTAATTTGCGCAAGAATAAAAAACGTTTAGGTTGGTTTAGCAATGATGAAGTGGCTAATGTTGCTGAAACACTTGGCGTAAGTGAGAAAGATGTTCTAGAAATGGAATCTCGCATGACGAGCCAAGACCAAGCCTTTGAATTGTCTTCCGATGATGATGACAACGCGATGGGCTCTGGTAGTTTTTCTCCAGCTCAGTATTTAGAAGACAAACAGTCTGACTTAGCGACTGAAGTGGAAGATAAAAACTGGGAAGATCATGCTAACAAACGATTAATGAATGCTTTAATTACATTAGATGACCGTAGCCAAGATATTGTAAAAACACGCTGGTTAAATGACGAGAAAAGTACGTTACAAGAATTAGCTAATAAATATGAAATATCAGCAGAGCGTGTTCGTCAACTAGAAAAAAATGCATTAAATAAATTAAAAGCAGGTATGGCCGCATAGCAAATTATTTTATTTGCTATGATTTCTGTATGATGAAAGCCGACATATGAGTCGGCTTTTTTATGGTTGTAATAAAATAGCAATGCATTTGGCATATTTTCACTAGCAAAGCGATAATATTTTGGTAGACTAATCGCTCAATAATAATACTAATAATAAATAAATGGGCTAGCCTTAGATGGAAGTAAAGGCAAAAAACGATATTCAAGCTGCACGTCAGTTACCTAAACTGAAGTCCTTACTTAAAAAATATCGACAAATTACAACGATGCAATCGGGATTACTGCAACTGTCTGAATTGGCTAGTACAGTGACTGATATGGTATCGTTTTATAGTGCGCTAGAATCAGTCATTCAATCGCTTTTGGTGACAGATAGCTTCCATATTGTCCTTTTAAATAAATCACGCCAACTTTCTCTTGCTTACAGCCATAACTCAAAAGAAGAACAACTTCTAGAACACTTTGATATTAATCATTGGCAACAAACGCTAACAGAATTAGTGTTTGAAGAAAGTGAACCTTTTCATTGTAGTTCAGCCGAAAGAATGGCATTGGTGCGCACAGAAAAAATTGCGTTTTATGGTTCACCTTGTGTTGACTGGTTAGGCGTACCACTGAAACGTGGTTATCAAACTATTGGTGTGATTGCTTTACAAAGTTATGATAAAAAACTCTTTTTTGATGACCGAGATTGCCAATTATTAGAATTTATAGCTGAACATTTAGTGACTGCAATTGATCGGGTTCGTAGTAGAGAATTGCTCGAAAAAAATATCCGCCAGCGAACACAAAAACTTACCGCTACAAATGTAAAACTGCAGCAAGAAATTGCAGAGCGACAAAAAGCTGTGAAGATGCATAAAGCACTTTTAGCGATATCAGAGCTTTCTTCTTCAGGTAAAGATATCAACAGTTTCTATAAAATATTGCATGGTGAAGTGAATAGCTTTTTACCGGCAAAAAACTTGTATATTGCACTATTATCGGATGATGGCACTGAGTTATCTTTCCCCTATTATCAAGATGAAAAAATTTCTAGCCCTCAGCCGAGGAAATTTGCAAATGGCCTAACCGAGCTCGCAATTAAAACAGGCTTACCTTTGCTCATTATTGATGAAAATGTCTATATTTTGTCTGAGCAAGGTGCGGTTAATAAACAAAAATTTAGTTTAACTTATCCGTCTAAAAACTTACCTAAAGCATGGTTAGGTGCTCCGCTAATTGAAAATGGAAAAATTATTGGGGTTTTGGCTATTCAGCATTATCAAGATGAATATGCTTACCAGCATTGCGATTTAGAATTGATTCGCTTTGTTAGTCAACATATAGCCTCGGCAATTATGCGAAAAAAATCGCAGGAAGATGTGCAGCAGAGTCATGAACAGTTAGAGAAAGTAGTTAATCAACGTACCCAAGAATTACAAGCAACAAACCTTAATTTACGTATGCAAATTGAAGAAAGACAAAAAGCCGAAGAACAATTATATTTTGAAGCAAATCATGATGCTTTAACTAAATTACCTAATAGAGCAATGTTTTCTGATCGTCTATCGCACGCCTTAAGACATTTAAAACGTCATCCGAATAATCGATTTGCTGTGCTGTTTATTGATTTAGATCGCTTTAAAGTGATCAACGACACTCTAGGTCATCATGCAGGTGATGAATTTTTGATAGAAATAGCGGCTCGCTTATCTGATTGCGTTCGAGACAATGATATTTTAGCGCGATTAGGCGGTGATGAATTTGTCATTTTATTAGATTCATTACAATCACAAGATGATGTTGAAGAAGTTGCTTCTCGTATTATAAGTGCCATTGAAAAACCTTTTGAACTAGAAGGTCATACCTTGTATTCAAATGCCAGTATTGGTATTGCTCTATGTGGTCAGCAATATAATGATTCAAATGAAATACTACGTGATGCTGATGCGGCAATGTATCAAGCTAAAAGTTTAGGTCGTGGTCGTTATGTCTTTTTTGATGAAAGCATGCGTGAACAACTAATTGCGAGTATGACGCTTGAACAAGAATTGCGTATTGCTATCAAAGAAAAACAATTTGAACTGCATTATCAACAAATATCAGATCTTGAATTAACCAGTACCATTGGTTTTGAAGCATTATTACGTTGGCAGCACCCGAGTAAAGGGTTATTAACGCCAAGTGAATTTTTGTTTATGGCTGAAGAAACGGGGATGATTCTTGATATTGAAACTTGGGTGATTGAAGAAGTATGCCTGCAGCTGAAAAGCTGGCAAACAAGCGATGAATATAAACATGCTTTTATTGGTGTTAACTTGTCTGGCAGACATTTGACTCAAGCGAATCAATTAACTCAATTAATTGATTTAATAAAAGTTAATACGGTTGAGCCAGAACGCTTAATACTAGAATTTAATGAGTCAGCATTTAGTCAGCATGCAGAATTGGCGTTAAAAGGTTTAAGAAAGTTAAAAGATTTTGGCGTTAAACTCGCGTTAGATGATTACGGCGCTGGTCTATCATCATTGAATTTCTTGCATAGTTACCCTTTTGAATTTATTAAATTAGATCGAAGCTTTATTCGTTCATTAAATTCTAATGAAGATAATATGTCTTTAGTGAAAGCATTACATGAATTAGGCAGTAAATTTGGCTATCGTTTAGTGGCTGAGGGTATTGAGTCACAAGATATGCTCGATAAATTACAAAAAGTAGGCTGTGAATTTGGTCAAGGTTATCATATCAGTCGACCAGCTAAAATCTCTCAAGTTACTGATGTTGAAGAAGATTTATCCAAGGCGAGAGCATAGCGCTTACTTTAGCTTTTTACTTTGAATTAATTATCCTTTATAAAAATAACCTTCAACCCTTAAAGCAATTCCGGGTGTTGTTTTGTAGTTCTCTTCCTCAGACCATTCTAAAAATGGCTCAACTTCAAAATATAACCAACTTTTTAAAGCGTTAAAACGATAGCGGTAGCTTAAAGTGTAGTTATCTATCACAAAGCCTTTTTCGCCGTTACGTTCCCCTTCCACTTTTAATCCGAGAATTGTTGCCGCATTTTGCTCTAATTGTGTCAGTTTATAAAAGCCATGTTTCCATCGAATACCACTAAATGCTTCCGAGCCACGGACACTGTAATTGATTCTTAATTGTGAATTTTTATTAAGTTGATAATCATATTCAAGTAAAAGCTTGGCCCCTAAACCGTCGTCTAGAAAATAATATAAAGAAGGCTCTAATCTAAAGCTATGAGTATTGTCCCATGTATAACGACGCTTATGACGTGCTTTTACAAATATATCACCACCAGAAATGCCTAATCTAGATTCAAGTAACCGGTTTTTCTCTTTTCTATGGGTAAATCTTACCGCTGCGGCAAAACTTTCTTCGTTACTTTCTTGACGGACTCTAGCGGAATCTAGCGGTAAGTTACTTTGGTCCAGATCGTCATCATCAGATAAAATCAGATCAATTTTGTCTTTGAAATGAGGAAGTTTAACTTTGATCCGAAAACGGGTATCTATTTCGCTCCAATCTCGTGCTTTTGGTTCCCAGCCAATACGTATTCTAGCATTTGTTCTAGGCGCTGATTGCTCGGTATTTTCATCAAGAAAAAATTGATCAAACCATATCGCAGACTGATATACAGAATTAGAAATGGATTCATGAAGGTTTTGCATCCAAAGATAATCTTCATTGGTATGAATATTATCGGGGAGCTCTTTTAATGAATGATTACTTGATTTTTTGACAACAGTATTTGCTTCTACCGTTCTTTCTTCTGCGTCAGATTGTGCATAAACACTACAAACTAGAAAGAAGTAGAATATCATTGCTAATACGGTGCTTGAAAAATTAATAAACTGCTTTTGTTGCAAAGTTTGTTTTACCTCATATTTTACTTGGCTAATTGGTGCTTTTTTTTAAATTAACTTTATAATGGATTCACTTGAATTATAGGAGTTTTTTTTATGGGTGGTATAAGTATTTGGCAATTAGCGATAATTGCAGTCATTGTGGTTTTATTATTTGGTACTAAAAAGTTACGTAATTTAGGCTCAGACCTGGGTTCAGCGGTGAAAGGCTTTAAAAAATCTGTATCAGATGATGATAATATCGCCGAAAAAAATGATGCGTTAGCAGATAGTTCAAATGCTGAAACTAAAGTTGAAGCAGATGCTAAAGACAAAGAAAAAGCATAACTGATGTTTGATATTGGCTTTTGGGAACTTCTGTTAATTTCAATTATTGGTTTGGTTGTTTTAGGGCCGGAGCGATTACCTGTAGCAATTCGTACAGTTCGCGGTTGGATCAGTGGAGTAAAAAGCTTTAGTAATAGTGTTAAAACAGAATTAACAGAAGAGTTACGTATTCAAGAGCTTCATGCCAACTTAAAAAAAGCGGAAGATGCTAATTTACAAAACTTGTCGCCTGAAGTTGCTGAGTCCTTAAAAACTTTACAAGAAGCTGCAAAGTCTGTTCATCACCCGTACAAAAAAGATCCAGTTGAAGAAAATAAAACTGAGTCGATTAGTAAAAAAGAAAACGAAAATTAATGAGTTCATCCACAAAGCAATACACATTATTTGATCATCTATTAGAATTACGCTCTCGATTACTCAAAGCCGTTTTAGCGGTTTTAATTGTCTTTTGTTCAATGATCTATTTTGCGAATGATATTTATGAATATGTTTCTAAACCACTCATATCAACAATGCCTGAAGGGGGGCAAATGATTGCAACAGATGTTGCATCGTCATTTTTTGCACCTTTTAAATTAACCATTGTTTTAGCTGTTTTTATCACTATGCCATATATTTTGTATCAAGTGTGGTCGTTTATTGCGCCTGGCTTGTATCGAAATGAAAAAAAGCTAGTCGGCCCATTAATGTTCGGCAGTAGTTTTCTTTTTTATGGTGGTATTTCGTTTGCGTACTATGTGGTGTTTCCCATTGTTTTTGCCTTTTTTACTTCTGTGGCACCAGAAGGCGTAAATATAGCGACAGATATCAGTAGCTATCTTGATTTTGTATTAAAGTTATTTTTCGCGTTTGGTGTCGCATTTGAAATACCAATCGTCATTATACTTTTGTGCTGGACGGGATTTACAACACCGCAGAGTTTACGTCTTAAAAGGCCATATGTAGCTGTTGGAGCCTTTGTTGTTGGAATGCTATTAACACCACCAGATATCATTTCACAAACATTATTAGCAGTACCTATGTTGTTATTATTTGAAGTCGGAGTATTTATTTCGGCAATTTACTATAAAGAGGGTGAAAACGATGAACACTCCAAGGAAACAGAAAATGAATCTAAATAAATTAATCTCTTTGTTTTTGAGCAGCATGGTCATTTTTACTGCTCAAGCTGATACGTTAACTGATTTGCAGCAATGTGCTGATAACAAAGATAGTTTAGAAAGGCTGGTTTGTTATGACAATGTCGTTAAATCATTAAATAGCAGCGTGACACCGAAAGCACAGGTAGCGATTAGAGCTGTCGAGCCGAAAGATACAAAATCCAGTGTTGTAGCTTTACGTCCAAGTACAGCAAAACCAGTGGTTGTTAAACAAGAGCAAAAAAATGAAGATGAATTTGGTGAAGAGCACTTAGTAAAACCCGAAGAAAGCATTAACGAAGTGTTTTTTACAGTAAAGTCAGTAAAGAAAATAGTGCATAACAAGTTATCTATTACTTTTGAAAATGGTCAAGTCTGGAAGCAGTCAGACGATAACTACATCAAAATTCTACCCGGTGATCGCGTTAAATTATCTAAGGGAATGTTGGGAGTCATTTATTTAAAAACAGAAAACCAAAGTAGAAGAATTAAAGTTAAACGTAGAAAATAGCGAAATTATTTTGATCGATATAGGTGTTAACTTAACTAACGCGCGCTTTGATAAAGATAGAGCAGCTGTAATTGAACGAGCAAAACTAGCTGAGATTAAAGGGATGTTAGTAACAGGAACTAATGTTACTGAAAGCGAAAAAGCGCTCTCTCTTTGTTATGACTTTCCAAAATTTTTAGCTTGTACTGCAGGTGTTCACCCTCATGATGCCGATAATGTTGCTGATAATTATATTGCACAACTAAGCGCTTTAGCAAAACATGAACATGTTAAGGCCATTGGTGAATGTGGTTTAGATTTTAATCGTAATTTTTCTACGCCACAAAATCAGCAAGAGGTCTTTTCTCAGCAAGTAATACTTGCCAGCGAAGTAAAGTTACCCCTTTTTTTACACCAACGAGATGCCTTTCAAACGTGGTTAGATATTTTAAAACCTTTTATTGATGATGTGCCGGCAATGGTTACACATTGCTTTACCGGTGATTTAACTCAATTAAAGCAGTGTTTAGATCTTGATATGTATATAGGCATCACCGGTTGGATTTGCGATGAACGTCGAGGTCAAGAGTTACAAAATATTGCGAAATATATTCCATTAGAACGTTTACTTATTGAAACAGACGCGCCATACCTTACCCCTCGGAATATTCGGCCAAAGCCCAAAAGTAGCCGAAATGAGCCTAGTTATTTGCCTTATGTGGTAGAAACGTTAGCCAATGTAACACCTTATTCTATATCAGAAATTATGCAAAAGACATTTGAAAATACTCAGCGTGTATTTGCTTGGGATATTCAATGAATACGTTCGCACAATATTTTAGTGATAGTTTTGCTATTGGAGGCGTATTTACTTTTTCTATTGTACTTTTCTGTGCTTATTTCGTGAATAAAAGTACAAAATATTTGTACTTGTCAGGGTATTTTTTATGTACTTTCTTCACTTTAGTTTTAATGCAGAAAACTGATGCGCATTTGTTTGGTGACATTGTCGAAACACACACCGTACAAACTTGTTTGTTGCTCTTATCATTACCTTTTTTATTATTATTTTTAAATCAATTCTTGCAACTGAGGCGGTATGATTCTGTCATCAAAATCATTAATATTATTGTTCTCCTTTCTTGTGTGATGACATTACTATTACCTGCAGAGTTGAGTTATTTGGTGACTCATCTAGCGCTTTTTCAAGTATTATTTGTTTTTCTTGCCGTGAACGTATTACTTGCAAAATTAAAGCATGATTTAGTGAATCATTTTATCGCACTAACCGTTATTTATTTTATTGGCCTTAGCAGCAATATTTTGCTGTTTGGCTGGAATGAATTTAATAGCGAAATTTTCGCTGTTTGTTATTGGTTGATGGGTCTTACATTATTATATTTACTCAACCGACAAGCGATATTGACAGTGAATAAACAAACGGCTTCTGAAGAACAAGCAATAGCGTTGTCGGAAAAATATCAATCTTCTTATCAAGAGTTGTTAGTACAACAAGAAGAAGATCAAGAGTTATTAGAATCTCGCGTTCAAGAGCGCACGTTAGAATTAAATATTGCTTTGCAAGAGTTAGAAGAAGCAAACCGTGAACTAGAAGAAAAAAATACCTTAGACGAGTTAACGGGTTTATATAATCGACGTTTTTATGATCAAAAAATACTCGCTGAATTTAGACGTAGTCGACGTAATTTAACACCTCTCAGTTTAGTAGTTATTGATATTGACCATTTCAAAAAAGTTAATGATAACTATGGCCATTCTGCGGGTGATAAATGTTTAGTCACGCTGGGTAAATTGATCAAGCAAGTACTTCGTCGCAGTAGTGATATTGGTTGTCGATACGGCGGTGAAGAGTTTTGTTTGATTCTCCCGGAAACAGATAGCGAAGGGGCTGTTGCTTTCGCGCAAGAATTAAGAGAATTAGTACTGACGTCGTCATTTGATTTTGACAGTACATCAATAAATTTAACGGTGAGTTGTGGCGTTTGCACTTATCAACAGCAGAAAGATGTAACACCCGTTGATATATTTGATGGCGCGGATAAAGCGCTTTATCAAGCTAAAGCGGATGGTCGAAATCAAGTACAAGTAAAAGAAATTATTGCGGTAACAACAAGTTCGCCGTCAGGAGAAAATAATGAGCATTGAGTTTGGTCAATTTCCAGCACGTAGAATGCGCAGAATGCGCAGAGATGATTTTTCAAGACGTTTGATTTCAGAGCATCAGTTAACGGTTAATGACCTTATATATCCAGTATTTGTGCTTGAAGGTGAAAATCAACGCGAGGCAATAAAATCGATGCCAGGGGTTGAGCGAAAAAGTATTGATCTTTTATTAGAAGAAGCTCAAGAACTTGTTGATTTAGGCATTCCTGCGATAGCTATTTTTCCGGTAACGCCAAATGATAAAAAGTCGTTATTAGCCGAAGAAGCATATAATCCTGATGGCTTAGCGCAGAGAACAGTAAGAGCATTAAAAGAAAAATTTCCTGAGCTTGGAGTGATTACTGACGTAGCCTTAGATCCATTCACCACTCATGGCCAAGACGGTATTTTGGGTACTAGTGATACCGGTTTAAATGGTGTTGATGAAGGATATGTATTAAACGATATCACTAAAGATATTTTAGTTAAACAAGCATTATCTCATGCTCAAGCTGGCGCAGACGTAGTTGCTCCTTCTGACATGATGGATGGTCGAGTAGGCGCAATTCGAGAAGCATTAGAAAAACATGGTTTTGTTAATACACGTATTTTAGCGTATTCAGCAAAATATGCTTCTAACTACTATGGTCCATTTCGAGATGCGGTTGGCTCTGCAGGTAATATTAAAGGGGGCAATAAGCATTCTTATCAAATGGATCCTGCAAATAGTAATGAAGCTTTACATGAAATAGCACAAGATATCGCGGAAGGTGCTGATATGGTAATGGTGAAGCCAGGCATGCCTTATTTAGATATTGTTCGACGAGTAAAGGATAATTTTCAAGTACCTACTTATGCTTACCAAGTGAGTGGAGAATATGCGATGCATATGGCCGCTATTCAAAATGGCTGGCTCGCGGAAAAACCTTGTGTAATGGAAGGATTATTAGCTTTTAAACGCGCAGGTGCCGACGGTATTCTTACCTATTTTGCTAAACAAGTTGCGCGTTGGATAAAGGAAGATGCAAAATAATTGAACGAAAAAGTTCGTCAAAATAATAAACAGGCTTTAGTCGCACTGCATAGCGCAGTGTTACTGTTTGCGCTTTCTGGGCTGTTTGCTCAGTGGTTAAATTTATCGGCTATTTTTATTGTGTTTGGACGAGCACTATTTGCTGCGATCACCCTTGCTGCTTTTGTTTATTTCTTCAAAAAGCAATCATTAAAATGCGAGAGTAAAACGTTATTCGCTCTAGCTATCACCGGTGGGATTCTAGCCTTCCATTGGGGAAGTTTTTTTCAAGCGATTAAAGTATCAAGTGTCGCGATTGGTTTGATCACGTTTGCAACCTTCCCTGTTTTTGTTAGCTTTTTAGAGCCACTATTTTTTAAAGAGAAATTTTGTTTTCAGGCGTTAATTCAAGCATTACTCACTATAATAGGTATTAGCCTTATATTGCCGGAAAATAATATAAGTTCTCATGTGTTTATTGGAGCCTGCTGGGGAATTGCCTCTGCTCTATCATTTGCAGTGTTAACGTTACTAAATAGGAAATTTGTCGCAAAAAGCTCAGCGAAAAAAGTCGCTTTATATCAAAATACTTTTGCAGCGTTATTTTTATTGCCTTTTATTATGATTGCCCCCGTTGCTATTTCAATTGAGCAATTGGCCATTTTAGCCTTACTTGGTATTGTTTTTACCGCCTTTGCACATTCACTATTTAATTATTCTTTAAAAACAATTAGTGCACAAACTGCCAGCATTGCTGTGAGCTTAGAGCCTATTTACGGAATTATAGCTGCATACTTTTTTCTCAATGAATCTATTTCTTTTATGATGATAATCGGTGGTGGAATCGTCTTGGCGACTAATGTGTGGGCATTACACAATAAGTAATTATTGCCTATAAAAATTTGCTGACTTAGATTAATTTTTTATCTTTAATGATAAATAGCTTCAATAGAAAAAAATTTGTGAAGTTTCAAGGATTATTAACTATATTTATATTATCTATTTAATTGCTTATTTGTGCAACATGTTACAGGCTTTCTTGTGATTATTAATGTTGTTTTTAGGATAAAAATGTCATTACAGATAAAAAAACTATTCATTATTATCATTTCTATTGGCTATCTAAATATTACCCATACACTTCGAGCAGAAGAGACATTCGATCCATTCTCTTTGATCAGAAGTACGCCAGAAGGTAAGCAGTTACTTGATATTGCGATGAATGCTGAATTTGATGCGCAGTTGGCGAAACGGCAGCTTGATGCCCTAAGTGATACTGGTGTTGCAGATTTAGGCCTTGAATATAAGGTGGCTAATATACTGGCGTATATTGCTACATATCATAGCCTTTCTGAATATGAAAAAGTTGCCAGTTATGTAAATGAGTTACATCTGATTGGCGTAAAAAAAGGCAATGATTGGGTTTTAGGTAAATTTTTTGATCAGCAAGGGTTGTTATCTTTACGACAAGGACGGTTTTTAAAAGGGCTTGAAGACGTTAATAAAGCAATAGAAATTGGTAACCGATTGAACTATCAAGAGCTTATTGCTTTAGCTACGGCCAAACGTGCAATTATGCACAGTAGAAGAGGGCAAAGTAGTAAGTCTTTAAAAGATTTTACAGACGCATTGCGCTTTTTTGAAAGCAACCAAAACGTTATTGAAGCTTCGGCAATCTACTCTAATTTGGTTGTGTTATACATTGATCGTAAAGAGTATCAAAAAGCGCTTGAAGCATCGGATAAATCATTAGAAGTGCAGGCGTTACTCACACGTAAAAGTTATCGTATGGTTTCAATCAATTATTTAAATCGTGCAATAGCGCTTAGCGAGCTTAACTATCAAGAAGAAGAGTTAGATGCTTACACCAAAGCGCAAGAATTCGCGATCAAGTCAAATGATGTTGGCCTTTTAACATCTGTTTATGCAAATCTATCTGATTATTTTTTACGGAATAAAAATTATCAATTGTCGATAGAACGGGCGACAAAATGTATTGAAACCGCCGAAAAAATTAATGATATTTATGTTGAAGCAGTGTGTTACTTAAACAAAGGGTTATCATTAATTCATACAGGAAAAGTGGAACAAGGATTCGCGTTATTAAATAAAGCTCAGAAGATTACCGAAGCAGAACAAATGGGGTCTACGCTTCTTGATGTATATTTAAGTTTTGTTGAAGGCTATCAAGTTATTGGTGATCATGAAGAAGCAAATAAGTGGCTTGAAAAACGTTATGAAATATTATTAAAACAAGCCAAAAATGATAAAGATAATTATTTTCATGAAATAGAAGAAGACTTTAAAGCAAGCGTTAGCGAACGAGAACAAGTTCATACTTCATTTAAGTCAGATATGATGGAAAGTATTTTAGGGCAAGAAGCTTTAGTTAAAAAATTAGTAATCGCTTTAGCTTCACTATTTATTTTATTACTACTCACCTTTGGCTATATTTTAAGATTAAGGTCTAAATTAAAGCATAGATAAAATACCTAACTCTATGGCCCATCAATTATCTAAATGGTACTTACTTTACTAAGTAATCATCCCTTCCAGCGTGTATTTTGCTAATTTCGACGCAATACATAAGCGCCATTATAAAATTTATGTTAAATTTTTGTTATAAAAATAAGATTGAGAGTAAACTTGCTCTTAATCGTTAAACTATAGTTAAAAATCATACGGAATATTATATGAAGTC
The DNA here is from genome assembly GCA_029249355.1 of Thalassotalea sp. GTDB lineage: Bacteria > Pseudomonadota > Gammaproteobacteria > Enterobacterales > Alteromonadaceae > Thalassotalea_H. Next base: position 26,487 of record JAQWHO010000406.1, on the reverse strand, counting down.
TTTAATGATGATTACTACTTTGGTTGTTGCACTCTTTAGTCATCCAATAAAAGCAGTAACTCAAGCGGAGGATGTGAAAGCATTCACCTTAGCCAATGGCATGAAAATTATGGTGTTAGAAGATCATTCTATCCCTAACGCTAATATGTATTTATTTTGGAAAGTGGGTTCTCGAAATGAATACCCTGGGATCACGGGTTTATCGCATTTCTTTGAGCATATGATGTTTAATGGCGCTAAAAAATATGGGCCAAAAATGTTTGACCGTACCATGGAGGCATCTGGCGGAAGTAATAATGCTTACACAACTGAAAACTTAACGGTTTATACCAATTGGTTTCCAGTATCTGCCATTGAGACTATTTTTGATTTAGAAGCAGATCGTATCGCCAACTTAGCAATAGATGAAAAAATGGTTGAAAGTGAGCGAGGCGTAGTTACCTCAGAGCGAAGCACTGGACTTGAAAATTCAAACTATCGTTCAATTTCAGAAGAAGTAAAAAATGCGGCATTTCGTGCTCACCCTTATAGCTGGTCTGTGATCGGTCATCAATCTGACATTGATAATTGGAGTTTAGAAGATTTAAAGCAATACCATAAAACCTATTATGCACCGAATAATGCAGTCGTCGTTATTGCAGGAGATGTGACTGTTGAACAAGTGAAGCGCTTAGCAAAGCAATATTTTGAGCCTATTGCTGCACAGCCAGCGCCAAAGAAAGTTCATACAATTGAGCCAGAACAAAAAGGTGAGCGACGCGTTTATCTTCAGAAAAAGTCAGTAACAACGCCAAATGTATTAATGGCATTTCATGTGCCTGAAACACAACATCAAGATTACTACGCGTTAGAAATACTCAATGATATTCTATCAACAGGCGACAGTTCACGTTTGCAAAAAGCATTAATTAATGAACAAGTTGCCAGCTCAGTTTTCAGTTATCAACCTGAATCTATAGACCCTAACTTATTTTATATTTATGCGGTTGCTGCAAAAGATGTGAGTGCAATACAACTTGAGAAGGCGATTATTACTGAAATTAACAATATCATTAAAAATGGTGTGACTGAGCAAGAATTACAAAAAGTTAAAAATACTAAGTTAGTCAATTTCTATCGACAAATGGCAACAATTAACGGCAAAGCTAACACGATTGGTAGTTATGAAATGTATTTTGGCGATTACAATAAGTTGTTTACTGCGCCACAAGCATATAGCCAAGTCACTATAGCGGACGTGCAAAAAGTAGCAAAAATTTACTTGAAAAAAGCGAATAGAACAGTCGGTGTATTATCTTCAAAAGAGGACAGCAATAATGCGGATCTTTAATTATTTATTAACGCTGAGTTTTTCAGTATTCAGTGTCGCTAGTGTTGCAAATTACACGTTACCTGCTTATGAAAAATTCACATTAGACAATGGCTTATCTGTTTATTTAATGGAGCAAAAAGAAGTGCCATTAATTGATATTAGTATCGTTATAAAAGCAGGTGCAATAGAAGATGGCGAACAGGCCGGATTAAACTATTTTACGGCAAGAAACCTAACGTTAGGCACTCAATCGCTTAATAAAAATGAATTAGATCAAACGATTGATTTCGTTGGTGCCGATGTTTTTAGCAACGCAAACCTAGAGTTTGTTACCATTGGCGCTTCGTTAGCGAGTAAAGATAATCAAAAAATATTGCCAATTGTCCGTGACATTATTACCGCTCCTCGTTTTGACAGCGAAGAATTCGAGAAGTTAAAACAACGTCATATTTTAAATTTACAGCAAGGCAAAGAACGTCCAAGTTCAGTGATCAATAATTATTTTAACCGTTTACTGTTTGGTGATCAGGGTTATGGCGCTGTCATCAAAGGCGACAGTAAATCTATTCAAGATCTAACACTGGAGCAGCTAAAACAGCATTATAATCAATGGTATCAACCTAAAAATAGTGCGGTGATTGTTGTTGGTGACTTTGACAGCAATAAAATGAAACAGCAATTATCAGCATTATTTTCTGACTGGAAAAATACGCATAAATTCTCCGCTACTAAAGTAGAAAGAACGGCCAAAGCTAAGCAATCAAAGCTATTGTTAGTGAATAAACCTGATGCTCGCCAGTCTACTTTTTTAATTGGTGGAAAAGGTATTGCACAAAGTAATAAAGACCGCGTGGGTCTTTCAGTTATCAATACAATTTTAGGTGCGCGATTTACTTCTTGGTTAAATGACGAATTGCGTGTTAACGCTGGGCTAACTTATGGCGCGAGAAGTCGTTTTAATTCATACAGTCAAGATGGCAGTTTTGCCATCTCAACATTTACCAAAACAGAAACCACGATTGAAGCAATTGATTTAGCCTTAAAAACTTATGCGAGATTATGGGAAAAAGGCATTGATGAGCAAACCTTAACTTCAGCAAAAGCCTATGTGAAAGGTCAATTTCCACCTCAATTTGAAACTTCTACTGAATTGGCTTCTTTATTAGTAAATATGTACGGATATCAATTTGATGAAAGCTACATTAATGGCTTTGAACAACAAGTTGATTCGTTAACTGTCGATAAGACAAAGCAATTAATCAAGCAATACTTCCCACAAGAAAACCTTCAGTTTGTTGTTATTGGTCAAGCTGATGCTATTCGAGATAAACTCGCTAAATATGGCGAAATTTCTGAAGTTAACATTAATGATGTTGGCTTTAACACTAAATAGCTTAAATAACTCTAATTAATTAAGAATACTGAGGAGAAGTAAGTTTAAAAAATGGAGCGTTGGGTTAGTCATTGCCAGTTTATCTGCTTGTGATCAAGCAAGTACGCCAGTGGAAAATATTTTACCGATAGGCATTAACTTTATCGAAGAAGTTTCAGCACAAGCAGGTAAAAAAGTTATTCCATATAAAAATATACTTTAGATAATGGCTTAACCTTTATTTTGCATTAAGACTATTCGGATCCGCTAGTTCATGTTGATATGGCTGAACACGCCGGTTCGGGTAGTGAAGAATTAGGAAAATCAGGTTTTGCACATATGATGTTTCAAGGCTCTGAAAACGTTAAAGATGAACCGCACTTTAGATCATAATTTAACGGCTGATTTTGTGAAAATGTGCAAAAATAGTTGAAACTATCTCGTCTAATGAAATTAATGCTCTGGCGAAAAAGTACTTAAGTTTAGCGGAAATGTTTATGGTAGTGGTTGGTGATGCTAAGATATTAAAGCCGCAATTAGCAGCGTTAGGTTATGAAGTGATTGATTATGAAATTAATCATCATTCAATTAAGATGATTAAATGATGAGCACATAAATATCATGTGTAAAAAAGGGTAGCCGCTATGGCTACCCTTTTTAGTTTTGAGCTGTATCGACTTGAAATAGAGTTACACTATTAATATTTAGCCGCTTGTTTTGAATTGGGTAGCGTCTTTTTCATAAAATTACGAATGTCATCATTTGATAATTTTAAATCTTCATGGCGAAGATACATCATATGACCACTTTCATAGCCTTTAAATGATAAACGGTCTTTCATTTTGCCACTCGGATCTAATTGCCACATTGTGTATTTAGCATCAAAATAATTTGTTGCGCCATCAAAATAACCCGACTGAATCATTACGTTTAAGTAGGGATTTGAAGCCATCGCTAAACGAAGGTTTTCGCCCGTTTTATTATTTGAACGATCCCAAGGGTGAACATTACCAAACATGTTATATTTTATGTCAGTTTTATAGTCTAACTCTTCGCGTAAATAGTAATTAATTGCTGGCGTAAAGCTGTGTAACCAAGAGGTTAATTCCGCATTGTAGTCAGGTCGAGAGCCCGTTGCTTTCTCATCTATCCCTAAATATCGAGAATCTAAACGACCGATTGTTTGCTCTCTATCTCGTAATAATTCTTTCCAAAAGTAAGAATTATTAATATCTAAGTTGCTACGTAAAACTTCTTTTTTTGATAAACCAGAATAGTGAGCAACTTGTTGTGCGATAGTTTGTTTTTCATCATCACTAATAAATGCGCCTTTTGCTAACGCAGGCAAATATTTATTAATGGTAAATACTTCAACTTCATCAAGAAGTGTTAATAAAGGTTTATTCTGTAGGCTACTTTCTAATGCTTTATGATACCAAGCCGCTGCGGCGAAATATGGTAAGCGATTTGCTGCTTTTACAGGGCCTTCGCGCTTAATGCCAATATCTGTAGGTGACACTAATATTACACCATTCACATACATCCATTGACGTGATTGTAATTCTAACGCTAAACCCGAAACACGAGTAGTACCGTAACTTTCACCAATTAAATACTTAGGAGAACGCCAGCGATCATTACGAGAAACAAATGTTGTGATCCAATCGGCTAAATATTTTACGTCAGCGTTAACACCAAAAAACAGTTTCTTTTGTTGATCTTTTGATGGCATTTTTCCGTCTTTATCGGCAAGTACTCTTGAATAGCCTGTATTTACGGGGTTAACAAAGACAATATCAGCAACATCCAATACTGAATAAGGGTTCGTTTTTACACCATAAGGCTGTAAAGGGTAACCCTCATCATCAACATTCAGTATTCTTGGTCCGGTATAAGCAACATGCATCCAAACAGAAGCTGAACCTGGCCCACCATTAAATGAAATAAGTAACGGGCGCGTACTGTCATCTTTTACATCACTGCGTTGATAGTAGGTATAAAACAAGCTGGCTGTTGGGTTGCCCTCTTCATCCCACACGGGTTGAGTGCCTGTTGTCGCGGTATAACTAATTTTTTGACCGTTAATTTTTGTAGTATGTTTAGTTAGATTTTTTGAGTCTATTTCTAATTTACGTGCATTATCTGCATAAGCGAACGAGGTAATACAGGTTAAGAGGAAAGTGAAATGAATGAGTTTTTTAATGATCATTTTATACCCTTAATAGTAACGTTATTTTCTTATTTTTTGATATAACCAAGCATAGAGTATAAACAAATAGCTGTCAGAGAATTTCAGTTGAACACCGTTAATTTTGCGTTGGGTGTTCGTTAGTTTCTTTTATATAAACAAGAATTAAATCTTTACCTGATAATTCAATATGTTTTGGATTTGTCAGTTGTAATAAGTCGCCTTGGCTGATCATATGATGAACACTTTGGTGATCTTGTAATTCGATAATGTCAGATAGGCTAAAGGCAAAGACAAGCCCGTTAAAATTAATTGATTGGTTTGTTTGATTAACAAAGGTATGTACTTTTGTTTCGCACGATGTTTTTGAAGTGATGATATTAAAGTCTTTAATCGCACCTTTAGATAATGCTCCAAAGGTTTCACTACCACCATCGAATGTTGCGAAGTCTAAAATATTGCTGAGTTTATCTACTATATTTTCGTCATGAGTGAGTTGAATACTGTGCCCTTTAATCAATATTAAATTTCTTTTGTATCCAGAAAAGTCAGAAAAAATGCCATTTTCTGTGACGCTGGCAATACTCAAACGCCATTGAAAATTATCTAATGTGCCTGTTGAATTAATCGCAAGTTCAGTGGTTTCTCCTTTACCATTTTTCCAGGGTACCGTTTTAAAAGTGCTTGAGGGAATTATGCTTATCATGATTATATGTTGTCATTAATTATTAACTTTAAGAGTAGGGTTGTTGATTGTTATTTAAATAAACCAAAGAAAATTAGCGACTTATAATTGTAACTAATATATAAAGAGAACCAGTTGTTATTTAGTTATGATTCTCTTTAGACATATTATCTCATGCTATTTATTTTTGATGCTACCTAAAACATTTTGACTGCTTATGTAAAAGTTTGGTTCAACCACTAATTGTGGATTATCATTTTTTAATTCGACAGTCGTCCAACGAGTTGTGGGGTTTAACCATTTTTCTTCGCCATTTATATATACTTTAAGTGGCATATCAAAGTCTTTAATTACATTACCCCAGCGTATTTTCATGGTTTTATCTTTTATAAAATACTCAAACGTTGGAATACGGATATCACGTAAATATTGGTCGAAAACTTTTGAGAAATCTTTTGCTGACTTATCGCTAATATATTGTTCAATATCATTCGTGGTAACAATTTTATGGTAAAAATCTTTATTTAATCCGCGCAGAATATCGCGCCATGTATCGTCATTATCAACTATCTGACGAATAGTGTGTAACATGTTGCCACCTTTGTCATACATGTCACTTGAACCTTCACTATGAATATTATACTCACCAATAATCGGTGCGTGGTTCGCTATATTCAGACGTTGGCCACGAGTGTATTTATACGCAGTTTCTTTGCCAAAATGATATTCTAAAAATAAACTTTCAGAATAATTGGTGAAGCTTTCGTGAATCCATAAATCGGCAACATCATTATGGGTAATATTATTGGCGAACCATTCGTGACCAGACTCGTGAACAATAATAAAATCAAATAACATACCTGCACCAGTACTGCTGCGATCATTACCTAAATAACCATTTTGATAACCATTGCCATAAGTGACGGAACTTTGGTGCTCCATGCCTAAATAAGGCGCTTCAACTAGCTTAAAGCTATCTTCGTAAAATGGGTAAGGGCCAAACCAATGCTCTAGTGCTTCAATGGTACGTTTTGCATCTTTAAATTGCGTTTTTGCTTTAGCTAAATTATTGCGCAACACCCAATAATCCATATCAAGCTGGCCTTTTTCACCTTGGTATTTTTCGCCAAAATGTACATAGTCGCCAATATTAATATTGATGCCGTAGTTATTGATAGGGTTAACTACTTGCCAGTGGTAGGTTTTAGTTTTTGCTTTTTTATTATGATCGGTTTTTATTAAACGGCCATTAGAAACATCAACCAAATGTTCTGGGACTTCAACACTGATCAAAGCACCATTATCTGGTTCGTCATAAGCATGGTCTTTATTTGGCCACCAAATACTCGCACCGACACCTTGATTACTTGAGGCGATAAAGTCGAGTCCATTTTCGTCTTTGGTCCAAGTAATACCGCCATCCCAAGGAGCACGAATAGCAACTTGTGGCGTACCTGAAAAGTACATGACTAATTCATGTTCAGAACCAATATCGTGTTGCTCTTGTAGTGAAATAAAGTAGCTATAGCCATCTTTCTCGACCAATAACTCTTTACCTGATTGCAGCACTTTGTCTAATTTCATCGGCGCTTGTAATTCAATTTGTAAGCGATTCTTTTCTGCAAGCACACGGTATTTCATGGTGTTTTTGCCTGAAATTGTTCTTTGTTTCGGGTCGACTTTAATGTCTAAATGATAATGGCCTAAGTCCCACCATGCGCGTTCAGGGGTAATTGAGCCTCTTAATATGTCTTGGCGACTTACTGAACTTTTTGAATTAAATAATTCAGCCGCAATAGATAAAGGACCTGACAAGGAAAGTAATGTAAACAAACCGACTTTAGCGGTAATAATCGCGATATTTTTCATTATTATTCTCATGATAGAAAATTATTTTATACAATATATCTTATGTGTTTGTATTGTTACATAGCTAAAATTAACTAGCAAAATTTGATGTGAAAATTTAGTCATACTGATTTTGTTAGTTGATATATCCTCGCTTAGTATTCTAAAGCGAGGATAGGTAATAGTTTTAATTATTGCTTTGAATTGCGTAATGGTTGCCAGGTTAAATACGTTAATGAACGCCATAACCATTCAAACGGGCCAAACTTATAATAAGTTAGCCATAATTTACTTAAAATGACTTGGAATAAAATAATAGCGACCACAATTAACATTTGTTCTGCTCTGGCTATCTGTCCGAACATGCCACCTGCATAGCCATAAAAAATGCTGGTGAGTATTATTGAGTGGCCTATATAGTTAGTTAATGCCATTTTTCCAAGTGGAGCAAGCCAAGAGAACCATTTTAGAAAATTGGCTTTTTGCGATAGTTTTACAAATAAGCCAATGTAGCCAAAGGCTAAAACTAGTTGCCCATAATATTGTAAACTTTCGCCCATCACTTCTAATTCTGTAGCCCCTTTAGCCGCAGGATGAAGCACTAAATAAGTGCCAGAGATATTGAGCATTAAGCCAATAAGTAAGCCTCCCCAACATAATACATTAAAGAAATTTTTATGTGATTGCGGTTTGGTAATGCGTTCGCTTGCAACCAACCAATAACCGATCATAAATAAAGGTAAACATATAAATATCGCCATAACTGGAGTGAATTTTAAGAACATAAGTGATTGTTGAGCACGGAACTTAGTGGCTACGGCATAACTTTTTTGGGTAAAAGCGGCGGTTTCTTCATCATGCTTTTGTTTCATCTCTAACTTATAGGTGACCCGTTCTTCAATGTCATAAGCCATTCGTTCTTCAGGTGATAAGCTCTCGATATCAATTTCTTCGTCTTCTTCATTAGTTGATGTTTCATCTGAATTTTCAGTGCTATTCGAAGAGTCAGCTGATAACGCTAATTTTTCGGCTTGAGCTGTTAAATCTGCAACTTGTATGTCTGATTGCTCAATAATGGTGACTTGTTGTTGCCAGTCTTGGTTCATTATTTGATGGGGTCGAGTGATACCAAAAAAAAGTGATGCTGCAATTGATAGAAATAATGGCACTGCCATTACCCATAATGCAAATTTTAAAAAGGTCGTGGGGTTATTATGTTTAGCGAATCGGTCGGTGCGTAGTAAAAATACAAAGCCTAAAAGGAGCATGCCAGCAACGGCGTAATCATGAAGAATGTCACCATTCCATAAAAAAATAAGATGAAGCATACCGAAAATAAATAAAGCTAACATTCGTCTGCTAAACCAAGCACCGAAAGGTTTATCAGCCGCCTGTGCTTTTAACAGCATAACGGCAAATCCCATACCGAACAGTAACGAAAATATTTTATAAAACTTGCCTTCAACAAATACTTTAACAAGCCAGCTTGCAGCCCAATCTAAACCGGTTAATTGAAAATCAAAACTTAATAAGTCACTTATTGGCCGATTAAACCACTCAATATTCATAAATAAAATGCCAATCAGGGCAAAGCCCCTCAGCAGATCCATTACTTGAATACGGCTTCTATTATCAATTGGGTTTAAAGTCTTTGATAATTTATTGTCTGCGGATGTAACGCTTATCGATTCCATGCGAACTCTTTTTATTATTATTTGAATTTATTTAATATTAATTTAGTGATTTATTAATATTTTAGGCGCCCACTTGAGCCAATTTTCTTGCGAATCATCATGCAATTGAAATTCGTGATGTTGGTCAATAATGAGAGATTCTGATTTATTCTTTACTTCAGGGGTCGCAAAAGCAATACCGCCTGAAAGTAAGCTTTCAATTGATTCAGAATTGATACTTACGCCTGAAAATAGCCCTGCATCAATTTTGAAGCCACTGGTATTCCAAAATTTGCTTTGAGTATTAACAAGCGTGTCGTAAGGCTTGGCAATGTTGATATAAATATTAACCTTATTTGCGGTTGAAGATAAACCAACACCAATCACTTTACCTACTTTTACTTGACGATATAGTACGGGATTGCCAAGACGAATTGAACCCAAAGTATCTGCGGTTAGTTTGATATTTAAACCGTAAGGTAATTTTGTTAAAACGGGAGTGATATCTTTTGCTTTAAAAGCGAGTTGTTGATCGCCATTACCAGGAATTACCCCAATAAAACTGCCTTCTAAAATAGCGCTAACATTATTTTCTCCGGTCAAACCAATTGACGCATTTGCCAGCCAAAATTGAGTGCCTTGGATTGCAAATTTTTTCCCATGATCATTTAACAAGGCATAAACATTCGCTCCAAAGCCCTTTTCGTCTAGTGCAACTCGAGTAACAATACCAATAGATTGACCTTGGTATTGAATAGCTAAGTTTTCTGTGAGTCCAACCGTATCATTAAAATGAATTTTGATCGCAATACCAGCCATTTCTGCCTGTTGAGCATGGTCAAATAACGTAAAGCTTTCACCTTCGTTTATTTTTTCATCTGAGGGAGTAGTTTCTGGATTAAATAAACTAATTCCGCCTCGTAAAACGGTATATGCGGATTCTGTTTTTACACTAAAGTTATTAAGACTTCCTGAAATGGTAATTCCTCCGGTGTTATAAAATCGGCTGAAAGGAGTAATTAAATGCTTATGCTCATCATCTATTGTGATATCTATTTTTACCCCACTTGTAGCTTTAACGAGCGAAATATTATCAATTTGGCCAATATTAATTCCTTGATAACTAATAGGGCTGCCAGGGCTAACCGAACGAGCATTATTCGTTTGTAAGTTGAGCTGTAAACCTTTTGAACTAAGATGTTTTGTTGGCGGTTTAGCGGATAATTCAAACACTTTTTTAGCATCGCCCGTCCCTGCATTTACGCCAATATAAGTTCCACCCAATAAAGCATCGGTATCACTTAATCCGTTAAAGGAAAGAGTCGGTTTGACTAGCCAAAATTGAGAGTGTTCTTTTAATAAAAAGTTGAAATCGGGTAAAAGACCTACCGTTAAGGTGACATTGTTTTGGTGACGTTTTATTTTATGGATAGAACCAGCCACTTCACCTCGATACATAATGCGGGTACTAGTGGTTAAGCCTTTGGCGGAGTCAGTATTTAATTGAAAAGTCTCTCGTTGTAACGCTGATTCCTTGGCATCAAATAAGATAAATTCATCACCATTATTTACTTGGGGGTTGTCAGTATTATTAGGAATATCAAATTCAATACCTCCGGTTAAAATCGATTGTAGCGAGTTAGCTTGCACTTCAAAACTTTGCAATCCACCTTTTACTTTTATGCCGCTGGTATGCCAAAAATGACTGTCGCTATTGATAAGCTCTTGATACTGTTCTTGTATATAAATATGCACATCAAATTCGTTGGCCGTTTTATTGGTAATGGCTTGAATAGATCCTACTTTTTGTTTTTTGTAGAAAATACCCGTTCCAACCGCTAAAGATTCAATATGACTGGCTTTCAATACTAGATGTAAACCCGGTTCGTCGTAACTGTATGCAGGCTTATTATTTAATACCGTAAACTGATGCTGTGGTTGGCCTTTTAATGACGGTCGTAAGCTAATGTGTGCACCTTTAATTAAACCGTTTAAATGGGTAATGCCACTTAAACTTAATTGAGGTGAAACAACATAAAATTGTGTTTGGCTGGTTAAATATGGGATTGCTCTAGGGTTAATTTTTGCTAGCGCTGTTATTTTTCTTGTTTGCGAGTCTATTGTTGTAAATGACTCGATATAGCCGAGTTTTAATCCTTGATATAAAATGCTCGCACCGGGTTCGATATTGGCATTCCAGTGAAGGATTAGTTCAATTTCATGGCCCATTTCTGCCGTTTGAAAATTTGAAAATAATTGATACTGCTGACCATTTTTTGCTGTTGGTAATACGGCTTCGAATTTAGCATCAGCAAAGGCAATACCACCAGAGACTATCGACGCCAATGATTCTGTTTTTACTTGCATGCCAGCAGAAAATGATCCCGACACTTCGAATCCACTTGCATTCCAAAAGTGAGAGTTTTCTTTCACTAAATGGGCATATGCAGGTTCAATAAATACTTTGATATTGACTTTATTGGTCTGATTATCAAAATGATAGCCCGATACGTGACCAACATTTATTTGCTTATAGCTTACCGGTGAATTTCGGCCTAAAGATCCGAGTTTGTCGGCTTGTAAATTAATATGTAAGCCAGGGGTGGTTTCACTAAGAATAGGAGGTTCGCTCAGCGCAATAAACTCCTTACGAGCATTTCCTTTTCCTTCAAAGTCAGGCTGAACATTAATATAATTACCTGACAGAATTGTATCTAACCCTGATATGCCTTGAAATGAAATATCGGCGGTTACCGCCCAAAATAAAGTGTTGTCTGTTAGCATGTTTTTAGCACTTGCCACCATTTCTATTTCTACGATAACGCTTTTTAAATCTTCAGAAACCTCAAGCCCTGTCACTATTCCAGTAGGTAATCCTTTATAGCGAACCTCAGTTTTACCCACGACGATACCGCTAGCATTATCAAATTGAACGGTAATAAATGAGCCTCTTTCTGAGACCGCTTTAACGATTAGCCAAGCGCCAAAGAGCAAAGCAATAATGGGTACAATCCATATGGCAGAAATGCCTTTTTTCCTTGTAACATAGGCAGCAGGATGACGTTCGTCATTATTATCTATCATTAGTATTCCTTCTTTCTATGTCCCAAAGTAATCTCGGATCAAAACTTTCCGCAGCAAAAATAGTGAAAATAACCATTAAGGTAAAATACGTGATGCCTGCCCCTGCTTCAATAGAAGTGAAAAAACCAAAATTTACTACGGCTGCCATGACCGCAACAACAAAAACATCAAGCATAGACCACGGACCTAGCGAAGCAATTAAATGGTACATTTGAGTTTGCTTTTTTTTCGATATTCTTGAATAGCTTTTTGTATTGTAAAGCAATATCAGTAGACCAATTATTTTACCTAACGGAATGATAAAGCTAGCAAGAAAAATAATAAAAGCAATAGGATAATGTCCTTGTTGAATAAAAGACGCAATCCCTTCGAGTATCGTTGATTTTTCAGGCCTACCTAAAGTGTAAAACACCATCATAGGGTAAATATTAGCGGGGATAAACATAACGATAGCTGCTAATGTCCAAGCAAAGGTGTATTGCAGACTATAAGGCTTACGTTGGCTAAATTGATGATGACACCTTGAACAACGTTGCTTCCTTTCAGTCATCTCGTTAACTTTTTGACAACAAGGGCAACATCCAAGATTTAATGCTTTAGCTTTTTGGTTCAAGTTCATGCTCCAATAAATCCCAAATAAGCTTTTGATCTAGGGTGATGCTAATTAACGTTGAGCAAAAAAGTAATAAAAGCATGCTAACTAAACCACTACCGACAATTAATTCATCTAATGAAATGAGCTTATACATGGAAACAATCACACCGAGAAAAAATACATGAATCATCGTCCAGCTATCGAAAAGGTGATAAGAACGATAAAAAGTCAGCAAGGATGTACTTAATTGCTTTGTTTTTATTCTATAAGAAAGATAGAAGGCTGAAAAAATTCTAACGCTGGGTATGGCGATAGTGAATAGAAAAACGCTAAAAGCGATAATGTAAAAATCAGCGTTTATCATTAACATGATGCAATCAATTAAGGTGGCATCGTTGTACTTACCAGCAACGCCCACGCCAATAATGGGTAGTGTGACGGTAGGAATTAATAATAATAACCCTGCAAGCGAAACCGCTAAAGTGCGATTTACTGGATCAACTTTTCGCGAAAAAAGTGTATAACCACAACAAGGGCATAGAGCCGACTCACCAGCGGTTAAAGTTGGTGAATTTGCTACTGTGTCGCAATGCTTGCAGGCAATTAATGTATTTATGTCGTTTAAGTGATTCAAAAAATCTCTTAACTAATTATAAAGGTTAAGTTTAGTGTAAGAGATTGGTTCACTTTCGCCAATAAAATTATGAATTTAACCGCGAAAGATCAACAGACCCTAATAAAAAAGCAGCGATAAACGCTGCTTTATATTTAGGTTAAATGCGAGGATTAATTATTTTAATGACGCCATATAATTTGCTACGGCATCAAGGTCTTTCTTGGTTAATTTAATCGCAATATTTTGCATCATGCTGTTGGTGTCATTGGTACGCGCTTTCGTGCGGAATTTTTCAAGCTGAGACTTTAAGTAAGTCGGACTTTGACCAGCAACAGAAGGGAAGCCAGCTTTGTCCATACCTTTACCATTAATGCTGTGACAGGCAACACATGCTGTTATGCCTGCTTTTGCATCGCCGCTCATATATAACTGCTTACCACGAGCACTTGTTTCAGCCATTGCAGGATTTAATGTTTGTGAAGCAAAATAAGCCGAAATGTTTTGAATATCATCAGCAGATAATGCTGCAACCATGCCCGCCATTACAGGGTCTTGTCGAACGCCAGTTTTAAATTCAGTAATTTGCTTCACTAAGTAAGCTTCACCTTGACCGGCTAAAGAAGGGTACATAGCCACTAACGCATTACCGTCTTCACCATGACAAGCTGCACAAGTTACTGCTTTTATTTTGCCTTCAGCAACATCACCAGTAAACGACTTTACAACTACCATAGCAGCCGATGCTTTTACTTCGCCTACAGCCGCAGGATCTTTGAAATAAGCACCTAAATTAGCAATGTCTTCATCTGATAAATTGCCTGAAATCTGATTCATCGCTACATTGTGGCGAGTTACAGCTTTAAATGCTTTTAATTGTTTCTCAATATACTCAGGATGCTGAGCTGATAAATTAGGGTTAATTAATACATCGCTATTACCTTCTTTACCATGACAGTCGATACAAGCGGTAATGCCTCGAGCTTTATCGCCATGTTCATAAAGGGCCTTCCCTGATTTAGCATCAGCTATATATACTGCTTTAGCTGGTGCTCTTGTTACAGGTGCTGCTGAAGTTGCAGATGAATCACTAGCAGCGTCTTCCGTAACTGCTGGAGCTGAACCATCGCGGCCAAAGCTTGCAAAATATGCAGCAACGTCAGCCATGTCTTGTTCAGATAAAGCAGCAGCCATTGGCGACATTACTGGATCACTACGGTCGCTATTTGCTTTAAATGCTTTAAGTTGTTTAACAATATAATCAGCATGCTGACCAGCAATGTTTGGATAAGCTCCCATAATTCCAATACCGTTAGCACCATGACAAGCAGTACATGTGGCTGCTTTCGTTTTACCAGCTTTGGCATCACCTTCAAACGCATTAGCATGAGATAATATGCTAAATCCGATGATTATTGAAAATAAGACTTTTTTCATAAGGGACTCTCTGTGTTAATGACTTGCTTAATTGTAGCCAAGCATTGCTTAAATGAGTAAATTTACCGCGGCATTTTACACGAATGTTGATAATAATTAAGCGAATCAAGAAAAAAAACATTAAAAAATGCAAGGTTTTAATTATTATTTTATAAAAAGAGATATAATTACTTTTTAAATATTTTGTTCTGGAAGTTATTTTGTCTAACCCTGTTGTCCATCTTTCTAAAGCTACATTTACTATCAGTGCGCCTGATATTCGTCGGTTACCTGAAGACACGGGCATTGAAGTAGCATTTGCTGGTCGTTCAAATGCAGGTAAATCGAGTGCATTAAATACCTTAACGAATCAAAAAGGCCTTGCACGTATCAGTAAAACTCCAGGTCGAACACAGTTAATTAACGTTTTTGAAGTGAGTGAAACTCAGCGACTTATTGATTTGCCGGGTTATGGGTTTGCTAAAGTACCATTAGAAATGAAAAAGAAATGGCAAAAAGCGTTAGGTGAATATTTAGAAAAACGTGAAAGTTTAAAGGGGTTAGTCGTGCTGATGGATATTCGCCATCCTCTAAAGGATTTAGATAGAAACCTAATTGAATGGGCGGCAGAAAGTAATTTACCGGTTTTGGCATTACTAACTAAATCAGATAAATTATCTCAAGGTAAAGCCAGTGCCGAAGTTCTAAAAGTGAAAAAGAATCTTGCGTCATTAAATGCAGACATTAGGGTACAGGCCTTTTCTTCATTGAAAAGAACCGGTGCAGACCAAGCAGACAAAATTATATGTGATTGGTTATCTACAGACGTTAGCGACTAATACCTTTCAAGTTTTTCAAAATCACATCTTGATTAAGGGTAATAAGCTACTTACCCTTTCTGATTATTTTTTATAATAAACTTATCAATATACCTGTAGTACTAAAACCCAAAACTAGTCCTAAAATCGGTATTTTTAATTGTTTTAAACAATAAAAGCCAAATATCACAACCGCCATATCAAGCGAATTAATCACTGACGAACTAAACACCGGTAAATACAAGGCGCTTGCTAATAAGCCGACAACCGAGGCGTTTATTGCCTGCATGGCTCCAACGAGCTTTGGTAATTTAGCCAAACTTTGCCAATGTTTAAGAAATGCGAGCATTAATAAAAAGCCCGGTAGAAAAATGCTTATGGTTGCTAAAATAGCCCCAAAATAAGGAGATTCTGGAGAAAGGTGAAAGCCAAGGTAAGTGGCTAAAGTAAACATAGGCCCCGGTACTGCTTGAGCTGCGGCATAACCAGTTAAAAATGTATCGGTCGAAAGTTGATCTGATAATAAATTTTGCAATAATGGCAGTACAACATGACCACCACCAAAAACCATACTACCGGCTTGATAAAAATCTGCTGCGATACGCAAATATGCATAGTGTGAAGAAAATATAATAAGCATGGCCAAAAGTGCCACAAATAACGCTAATGGCCACCATGAAAAAGTGGTTTTTACCGGTTGAATTTCTAATGATTTATTCGTTAAAAACTTCATACCGATAAGCCCTGCAATAAGTAAAACGGCTAATTGGGCAAATACATTCGAAAATACTAATAAGGTAATTGCGGTGAAAACTGCGAGATTTTTTGTCAGTGACGTTTTGCAAAAGCTATTGAACATAGTAACGACAGCATCGGTAACTACTACTACCGCTAATAGTTTTAATCCGTGAGTTACACCATAAAAATAGCTGCTATCACTGAGTTGATGACTTAACTGAGCTAGTGCAACCATTAAAACAACGGAAGGAAGAGTAAAAGCGATGAATGCGGTTATCGCCCCTAGTAACCCTGCTTTTTGGTAACCGACAGCAAAACCAACTTGGCTAGAGCCAGGGCCGGGTAAAAATTGACTTAACGCAACAATTTGGCCGTATTTTTCTTGCGATAGCCACTTTAATTGTTGGACAAACTTTTGATGAAAATAACCGATATGTGCGGCAGGGCCACCAAAGCTGATAGCGCCTAACATTAAGAAATGCTTAAAAATTTCAATATATTTGTTCATATCTTAGCTGGAAAGTCGATTTGGTTACTAATTCTACCTTGTGTTTATGACATTACAACTGTGCAAATTGGCGAATAAGATTATGATAAACATTATGTAAGTTATCTAATTCAGCTCTTGAAGTGTTATTTTCTTTGATTAAATTTTGAATCGTTTGATCTAATTGATATAGGTTTTGACGAATACTTGCATCTGAAATCATGCTTTGCATCCATGTGATAGCGGCTAAGCGTTGACCACGAGTTACTGCTGTTACTTTATGTAAGCTACTTGATGGATAGACGACTGCATATCCTGCAGGTAACTTTATTTGCTGTTGGCCAAATTCCGTTGAAATGATTAACTCGCCGCCGTCATACTCTTCTGGTTCACTTAGAAAAATAGTCATAGAAACATCACTTCGTAGCACCTCAGTGGTATTAGGAATTCTCATTATGGCAGCGTCAACATGATAGCCATATTCTTCTGTTTCACTGTAACGATTGAAACAAGGCGGAAATATTTTATGAGGTAAAGCGGCCGACACAATTTTTGGTGTTTCACCAATGCGCGATAACAGAAGATTCGCTAATTGGCTCACCTTTGCATCGCTTGAATCGGCTTGATTGTTATTTTTTACCGAAGCAGCCATGCCCATTGCCGTTTTACCGCCGTCACCCCAAGGGCACTCAGACAGTTGTTGACGATAATGAGTTACTTCTTCTTTCGATAATATTTTTTCAATAACAATCATGCTTTACTCTTTTCTTTACTTATTGCTAGTTACTTTTAACTCAGATTAAAACTCATAGGTAGCTGTTAGCTTAGTGTTATTCGCATTACCTAAATACATAAATGCGCCACTGCGATACGCGGCTGTGTAGTATGTTTCATCAAATGCATTGCCAATGTTTAGTCTAAAAGTTAATGCATCTGTTGCATAGTAATTAGCAAATAAGTTAACGACTTGATAATCAGGAACAACAATGCTGTAACGACTATTTTCGCTGTCATAACCCGCTGCTGTATCAGGCTGGCCAGCGTACATTTCGCTTTGATAAGCATAATCGCCACCAATCACTAAAGCGTCGTTTATCTCATATCTAACTTGAAGATATACACTGTCTTTTGCAAAGTTACTTAAGGTTAAACCTATATTGTTTTCATTAATAGAATCAATTACTTCTGCGTCCATAGAAGTTGCAGAAAACTGCACACTTAATGCTTCTGTGATGTTGCCAACAAAACCAATCTCAATACCTTTCACTTTGTTTTCGCCAGTATTTAGTGTGCCAAGGGCAGCGTAGTCATCAGCACCTACACTTTCCATTACATCACTTTTGGTAATTTGAAAAATTGACGCGGTGAACATGAACTTATCATCGAACGCCATCAATTTTGTGCCTAACTCTAAGTTTTCTACCCGCTCAGGATCTGAATCTGGTACTTGAGTTGCAGTGCCACAAACACCGCCATATCCACAACTTGCACCTAAGTCAGATTCACCACCGTTGATGTTAGTTGCGGTACTGTAATTAGCATAAATATTAACATCCTCAGACAGGTCATAAATTAAACCAATGTTACCATTGTACATTGTGTCTGAATATTCATAAGCCGTTTCTGTTCCTCGACTTAATGTATCGTTACTATAATCAAAGTTATCAACTCTAAGGCCATAATACAGGTCAAGTTGCTCAGTTAAATGTACCGTGTCCATCATATATGCAGAAACTGTTTCAATATTCATTGAAGCGTCATCATAGTCATCAACAAAAGTTCTACCCAATAGTTGACCAATATTATCAACTTGGTTACCTGCACCATCAGTAATACAATAGCTATTACTATCACCTCTACGACCTGAAGTTACGCAGTTTGTCGGGTTGTTGTAGGTAATATCGTAAACGCCGTTTTCTACACTTTCGTCGGTAAACTCAAGGCCAAAAACAAAATTATTTTCAAAACTGAATAAATCAGTATTCCAAAATAAATTAAATTGTGTGCTCTTATAATCTACATTTTGGTTACCTTGGTGAGTACTTAAACTCACCGTTGCAGCGCCCGGTGCAGCAGGGTCTGAGTCAGCGCGCGTTGTGCCTCTCGCGCCTGTGGTGATATAGCCGTTTTCTGTTTCACCAATGCGAGTTGCATTGTACAAAGTGATATAATCATTCACTTCATATTCAGTGCGTAATGTCAGGGTTTTAACTTCCGAAGAAAGAAAATCTGACTCTTGAGCATAAACGGGAATGTCGGCAACGGGTTTGCGAGTAGCACTATCGAAATAACTACCTAAATCAGGCACATCAGTAGCGTCTAAAAAGTAACCATCAACGGTAAATGATAGTTTTGATGTCGGTAAATATACGCCAGATAATTGTAACCCCGTTCTTTCGCTTGAAATACCTTCACGGCCTGGTTTGTCTTTATCTGACTTTAATGCATTGATACGGATCGCAGATATATCTGAAAGCGGTAAATTATAATCTACGGTAATACGTGAAAACTCATCCGTTCCTAAACCAGCTTCAACGCGTCCTAAGTTATAAGCTACGGATGCTTTTTTAGTGACACTATTTACCGCACCACCCGATGAACCACGACCTGCAAATGTTGAACTTGGCCCTTTTGTTATTTCAACACGTTCAGTGGCGAAACTTTCACGCGTTGTCATACCTGGGTCTCTTAAACCATCAACAAATATATCACTACGGGCTTCGTGACCACGAATAATATAACGATCACCAAATGCGTTACCATTTTCACCGGTACCTAAAGTAACACCTGCTTGAGCCGCCAAAATATCTTTAAGGTCAGTTTTACCAGCTTCTAAAATTTGGTCTTGCGTTAATACGGTAATCACTTGTGGAGTATCTACTAAATCAGCTACACGACGTATGTCGCCTGATGATTCGTGTAAATATACTGAACTCTTAACGCCGTGAACCGCAATCCGTTCAATTGCTTCATCAGTTTTATTAATTTTTTTTGATTCACAAGCTATTCCATTGCCTTTATCACAATCATCGCTACTTTCTGCTGCGTATAATTGAGTGCTTCCTATGGCCAGTGCCGCTGCTATAGCGTGAGCACCTAATGCCATTCTATTTTTGTTTTGTAATTGAGTATCAAATTTCATGTCGTTAACTTTTTTGTTATGAGAGCGTTAAAAAGAGAAAACGATTCTATATAAGTAAAATATCAAACGCAAATGATAATTACTATCATTCGTGATTGGTGTTTTGTTTGAGCATAATGCTTGAGATTATCAATCACTGGATGAGAATCAGACTATCTAACATTCCCTTTGACGCGTTTGTGACATTCAGTAAAATAGTGTAAGTTAAATCAAACGCTTAACGGCAGGTGTGAGTGACATATGAACTCTTCTTAATTGAAGCTTATTATCAATAAGCTATAACATATTAGCTAGAGATAGATGCCGAGTGAGAAATATATATCATTTTTAAACACTTAATCAGAACGTAATGAGAAAAAATATGCTTAAAA
This sequence comes from Thalassotalea sp., assembly GCA_029249355.1. GTDB lineage: Bacteria > Pseudomonadota > Gammaproteobacteria > Enterobacterales > Alteromonadaceae > Thalassotalea_H. Next base: position 6,145 of record JAQWHO010000406.1, on the reverse strand, counting down.
ACCATTTAGTCTACCGTCTTTCTCTCTGTTTGAAGAGTCTTCTAGTATTACTGGTTATATGCGTGACTGGTTGTGCCAAGTATCAACCGCGGTCTGAATTCGGGAATGGAACTCCCTACATAGTATTGGGAGTAACTTACGAAGTGTTAGACAGTTCCGAGGGGTTTAAACAAACAGGAAATGCCTCTTGGTATGGGGAAAAGTATCACGGTCATAAGACCTTTAGCGGTGAACCTTATGATATGTATGCGATGACGGCCGCACACCCAACACTACCTATTCCGACAGATGTACGTGTAACGAATACTGAGAATGGACGGGTAGTCATCGTAAGGATTAATGATCGCGGTCCATTTAATACAGACCGAGTGATCGATTTAAGCTATGCGGCGGCGGAGCAGTTGGGTATGTTGAGTTCTCGCTCAGTGAATGTCGAGATTGTATCGCTGTATTCCCCAGAATCTGAATAGCTGGCGAAGATCAATAAACACTTATTTGTTTTAGCTTATTAAAATAAGCTGCTTTAATATGCGTTCACTCCCAAACAATGTGCGTAGTAACATATATCAATTTATAGAGTTTGAGTTTGTCACGATGTCGCCACTATTTATTCGATGATGGTTTTGGCGGTTGCTACAGGTTTTATCGAACACACACCATTAATCGGATCTATATAGTGATAATCACATTCAAAGAATTTGAAGCAAAAAAAACCGAAGATAAAATCTTCGGTTGTGTAGCTTTGGGGAAAGCTAGAATATCAAATTATTACAACAGGCGTTCGCTAGGAACAAATGCAGTATAGAGCAACTGCTCTATAAAAGTAAAGCCTTTACTCTAATTATTTTAAAAATGATTTTTCATTTGTTCTTTAATAAAAGCAATGGTGACTTTTTCTAGTTCAATAGACTTCATTTCCGTTTTAGTTTCACGGTTTGAAAAACCTGCAGCATAACCGACAACACCAGGGTGATTGTCATGCATATGAAAAACGATTCTTTTTGATGTTGAGTGTTGGTCTAATACCACACCATCAGCCATAAATCCTTCATCTCTCATTGAAGTTTGTAAACCTACTTCTGTTTTATTTTGAGGATTATCAAGTAAAAACTCTTCATTAGCGATCATAACCATGCGTTGTAAATCAGCAAAAATTTTGTTACTCATTGTCTTCCTATTGCGTTTAAATTAGTTAGAGGTATTAAATAGTTTCAGTATTGTTTTTTATAGTCGGTATAACAATTTTACAAAACTCAATAATGAAATATTGTCACGACGATATATCGACACTTTACCATTTTTCAACTTTAAGTCATCTAGTTCACATTTCCCTGTGTTGAAAGTTGTGTATTTAAAAGTAAATTCTTAATTCATTAGTTATGGTTATTTATCTATGGATAATGACGTTATTTTTAACTAACCTACAATAATGATATAAAATTTTGTTACCACCCATCACGTTTTTATTGGGCTGTCATGTATTTGTCGCCATGGTGACGTAACACTTGTAGTTCAGGTTGTTCATAATAATGACTGAACAACTGATTAAGGATTTAAAATGATCGTTCGAAAATTAAGATTAAAGCATGCTTGGTCACAAGAGCAACTTTCACAATTTAGTGGTTTAAGTATTCGAACTATCCAGCGCATTGAAAGAGGACAAAATGCGGGTTTAGAGTCATTAAAATCTTTAGCAGCTGTTTTTGAAATTCCATTATCTGAATTACAAGAGGGAAAAACTATGGATAACAGCGACAAGCTTTCAGAACAAGAAATTAGTGTTATTGAGCATGTAAAAGACATTAAAGACTTTTATACTCACCTTATAAATTATGCAGTGGTAATGGCAGGTCTGTTTATTCTTAATTATTTTACAAATCCTGAATATATATGGGCTTGGTGGGTAGCAATGGGGTGGGGAATTGGCGTTTTGTCTCATGGACTTGGTGTTTTTGAAGTGTATTCTTTTTTTGGTGCTGATTGGGAAAAGAAACAGATTGAAAAGCGGCTCGGCAAAAAGTTGTAATTGATCGCCAGTTTGCCTACACCAATATTTAGTTGTTCGATTCGTAATAATGCTGGATAGAACTTTTAATATTGGTGGTAAAATTTAATCTAATGTTTGAATCGATTGTTCTTTGTGGGTTTTTGTTTTGCAGTATTTAATTTCAATCGTTCATTCCATTGGCCTTGGTGATGCTTTTCACACGCCTCTTCGCTATCAAAGTGAATGCTTTGGTTAATATTCTTTAATATAACGCCAATCTTGAGTAGTTGTTTTTGAATGTCTTGTTGGAAACCTTTGGCGAGATCATTTGCCTTCATTATTTCAATATCTTCTTCTGTGTTAAAAACACAGGTGACAATTAAACTCGCAGGAAAATTTGTATAGTTTGCCCGATGCGTTAACCAACAGAAACCTGCAATCTCATGTAATGAGTTTTCGCACGCAATAGTTAATGCTTTACAAATATTATTATCAAGCTTTTGCGTTGTTTTGGTTAATTTCATGATATTTACTTATGACATTATTTTATGGTGATAATAGCTTAACTGCAGCTCCTTCTATAGGAATTAATGAAATTGTGAACTAATGCACAAATAAAATAATAAACTTGTCCAATTTCTCTTTCGTAGTTTTGATTATTTGTTAATATCTAGAAGCACTTATTATTTATGCTATTAGCATTAGAAAGTGACTATTGCCTGTAAGACCGTCGTGTCCTGAATAGAAAAATAGTCATTAAAGTGCTAGCTTTGTTATTAATATAATTAAACTTTTGAGTAATAAATGAAAGCCGTTTTCATCTTGTTTATATTTTTTGTTTTTATGGTTGATCTTCATGCAAATGATATTAAATTTTTGGAAGAAACACTGGCATCATTAGAAGATCCGCAAGCACGATTAAGTTTTTTACAAGAGAATGAACAAAAATATCTCGATCAAGGCCTTTCCGTAAAAGCTCAATACTGGTTAGCATTAGGTCTTGCTTTAGAAGAGAACAATAAATTAACCGAATCCTTTGACGTCTATAGTCAATCCATTGAATTACTCAGCTCATCACTTGAATCGCACAGAGAATTATATATTAATTCTTTGATTCAGCGCTCTTACATCATTTATTTACAAACATACGATACTGAAAAATATTGTCCTGATAGAGAGTTGGCTTATAACTCACTTAATGAGTCGATTTCAATAGATTTGCAAGTGAGGGCGAATGTTCAATATGCGTTTTGTTTTCAAAATGATAAAGCCAATTTTTCAACAGGATTGTCTCTATTAGACCAAGCATTGAAGCTTGCTAAAAAGCACAATTTATCACCGAATACCCATGCGATGATTTATAACGCATCTGGCGTGATATATGATCGAAATCAATTGTACTCACAAGCCTACGAATATTTGTTAAATGCCTATAACCAATGGGGGTTGGTCAATGATTATCAAGATATGTTTAATATGCTTCATAGTTTAACGAATACTGCTATCAACATGCGTGAATATGAAATTGCTCAGCAGCATGTTGATGAAATGTTCACCCTGACTGAACAACAAAAAAGTTTTAAAGATTTTTTGTTTTTTGCTCATTATAATTCAGGTCATTTGGCTCATGCTAAAGGTGAAATAAAAAATAGTACTCATTCATACACCTTAGCATTAAGTGAGCAAGATAATACTCAGGAGAATTTCTTTGTTAAAAAGGCTTATGAAGTCAATATCTCCAATTATTTTCGTTTGGGGGAAATCGCTCAAGCACTTAAGCTTGTCATAGAATTAAAAGAAAAATTTCCAGAACACTAAATAAAGTCGAATATCGTTAATGCGTTTATTGCTTATCAAAAGGGGCAATACCCAGCAGCAATGATGAAAATGTATGAACAAATTGATCATGAGAGGAACGAAAGAAGATTATTCCTCAAGCATGCCGTGCAAAGTACAGCTTTATTAAACTCTCAAAGTCTCACAGAATTAGATAAAACACTTTTAGAAAAAACCATAGAAATACAAGAGCTTAATATTGAGAAGGCGAAAACTGATAAAAATACTATTTATCTTTTTTTAGTGTTCGCGCTGTTTCTCATATTAGGCGTTTCAGTTTTCAGTTTTTACTTATTTAAAACGCGTCAATATTTTAAGTATCATGCGCGCACAGATTATTTAACTGGGGTGTTTAATCGCCGTTTCCTTTTTGAAGAAGGGGAACGGGCTCTTAATGATATGCGATTAAAGAACGTTAAAGTTTCAATTCTCTTGTTTGATATCGATAACTTTAAAAGTATTAATGATACAAAAGGACATTACGCGGGTGATTTGGCCATTAAACTCGTTGTTGAAAAGTGCCAAGAAAACTTACCTAAAAATTCTATTATAGGTAGGCTAGGCGGAGATGAATTTTTAGTTATTTTGAAAAATAAAGATCAAAATTCTGCACGAAAAATTGCTGAAAAAATTAGAATGGATATACATCAGGCATATTTAGCTGAAATAGATCCGGTAGCGCTTTCTGTGAGCATTGGTGTTATTTGTTGTCAGGAGCAAAAAAACCTTGATGAAGCGATTGCTGATGCCGACCATTTGCTTTATCAAGCAAAAGAAAAGGGACGAAATGTTGTTGTTACTCGTTAGTATACAACAAATAAGAAATTCACTTTGCAAGCAAACTTCTTATTCGATATCAAAGTCGGACGTTATAAATATGAACAACAATAGTCTGTTAATGTGTTTACTTTAACTTTAAAGCTCGCATTAGCAGGTACGTTAAACGATTGACCACCTTTAATAGCTAGCCATTCTTCACTATTTGGTAGCAATACTAAAATATCGCCTGCCGTTATTTCCATGAGTTCAGCTGCTTCTGTACCAAAGGTATATTCGCCTGACATCATAATACCTAACGTTTTAAAACTACCATCGGCAAAAGTTACTTTGCGGCTGGTAACATTGCCATCAAAATATACATTTGCTGCGATACCTACTGTTACATTATTAAATTCTGACATGTTTATTCCTAATTTATATTTGTTTAATGTGGGACGATATTTTGTGCAAGAAGCACCATTTGGTTGTGTTTTTTACATAAAAAAACGGTATTGGCTCCAGAAACCAATACCGCTACATTGCAGCGAGCAATAAACTATCTCATTTAAAATAATTTCATTAACAGAATAACGACAAAGCTGTGTTTTTCGTTATTCTGCTGCAATGTTGGATATTTTAAATATTAAAGATTTGACTCAACGATACGCTTCATATCAGTCATATAACCACGTAATGTTTTACCTACGCTTTCAACACCATGGCTGCGAATAGCTTCGTTTACTTCAATTAAACGAACGTTATCTACGCCGTTTGAATTTTCTTTTAAGCCTTCACCTAATTCTTCAAGTGATAATTTGCTTGCATAATCAGCAAGTAATGGCTGTGCAGCATGAGTAAATAAGTAGTTACCGTATTCAGCCGTATCAGAAATTACTACGTTCATTTCGTATAATTTGTTACGTGCAATACAGTTAGCAATCAATGGCGTTTCATGAAGTGACTCATAATAAGCAGACTCTTCAATAATGCCAGCAGCAACCATCGCTTCAAACGCTAGTTCAACACCTGCTTTAACCATAGCTACTACGAAAATACCTTTGTCGTAATATTCTTGTTCAGTAATTTCAATGTCGCAATCTGCTGCTTTCTCGAAAGAAGACTCAGCTGTTTCTTCGCGCCATTTTAATAAGTTAGCATCATCGTTCGCCCAATCTTCCATCATAGTGGCAGAGAAGCGACCTTCAATAATGTCATCCATATGCTTTTCAAATAATGGACGTAAAATAACTTTTAATTCTTCAGACATATCAAACGCTTTAATTTTTGCAGGGTTTGATAAACGGTCCATCATGTTAGTGATGCCGCCGTGCTTTAAGCCTTCAGTGGTTGTTTCAATGCCGTATTGTAATAACTTACGTGCGTAAGCTGCGTCCATACCTTGAGCAACTAATTGCTTATGGCCTAACACTGCAGCTGTTTGTAACATGCCACATAAAATGGTTTGCTCGCCCATTAAGTCAGACTTAACTTCAGCGATGAATGATGATTCAAGAACACCGGCTCTATCACCACCAGTTGCACTCGCATATGCTTTAGCAATGG